>JALYUS010000346.1 GCA_030853625.1 Chloroflexota bacterium | reverse complement strand
TCGTCATGCGACGAAGATGGGGGCCTCATTGGCAGATCCTCTCACTGCTGGACCGTGAACGTCGCGATCCGCGGATGCCCCTTTATATTCCCTGCTCGCTCTCCCCGCAAAAGCCTACGGCGCACCCATGGTTGAAGTTTCGTTGTCGGCGTTCTCGTGCGTGCGCGATCCAACGTTTCCGCGATTGATTCGGTCACTATGCTATCCTACGCGGGGCATGATGCAGACGATCCATCGAGGGAACTATGCGAACGCGCGCACCGGCGACCATCACGATCCGGCCCATCCATGATCCGGCGGAACTCCGTGCCTGCCAGGATGTCCAGCGACGGACATGGGGCATTACCGAGGAGGGCTACCTCGTGCCGGTCGCGACGTTGGCGGCGGCAAGCGCCTATGGCGGCCTCGTACTCGGCGCATTCGCAGGCGACCGACTTGTCGGCTTCTCGTTCGCCTTTCGCGGCGTGCTGGACGGAACGCCGATCCTCTATTCGCAACTGACGGGCGTGCTGCCAGAAGCGCAGGGCGATGGCACCGGGCGACGAATCAAGCACTGGCAGCGGACCTGGGCGCGTGAGCAAGGTTTGCCGCTCGTCGCGTGGGCCTTCGATCCGTTGCAGGCGATGAACGCGCACTACAACCTCGTCACCCTCGGCGCGATTGCCACGCATTACCACCCCAATTTCTACGGCCCGCGCGAGGATGCCCTCAATCCCGGGCTGCCGACCGACCGCCTTCTCTGTGTTTGGCCGACCGCCGATCCGCTCCCCGCGAAGCCCGATCCCGACGCATCCGCCATTCTGTTCACAGTGCAGTCAGATCGGGCCGACGATGGCGGCTATCGCGTGCAGCATTCTGTTTGGTCCCTTCCCGCGCCCCAGTATCTCGGCATCCAGATTCCCCACGATCTTCAGGCAATACGCCCCGCTGGGCCGGACGTACTGAGCGCGTGGCAAACTGCCGTGCGGGAGGCCTTCACCGAAGCATTTGCGGCGGGATATACCGCAGTAACGTTTCGCCGCGATGAAAAGCGCGCCTATTACCTGCTCGCGAAGGAGTAAGCCATCGTGCGTATCACCCGCGTTGACCTGTTGCACGTCCGTATGGCACTCGTGCGCGGCTTCGAGACGAGTTCGCATCGCAAGAACGACCTGAATCATATCCTCGTCCGTCTCCACGACGATGCGGGGCATGTTGGCTGGGGCGAGTGCGCCGTGCCGACCGATCCGTACTACTGCCCGGAGACGACCGAGACGGCATGGTCCATCCTGCGCGACTTCATGGCCCCGACGGTGATCGGGCAGGAGATCGGCTCGCCGGAGGAGTTGCTTGCCCACTTCGCGAAGGTGCGCGGCAACAACTTCGCCCGCTCCGGGCTGGAGATGGCGTACTGGGCGCTGCTCGCTATCGTCGCGGGGCAGCCGCTCTCCCGGATGCTCGGCGCGACACGTCCCGCGATTACCTCCGGCGTCTCGCTCGGTATCGAGCGCGATGTCGCGCGGCTGCTCGATGTCGTCGGCGAGTTCGTCGCGCAAGGCTATCCGCGCGTCAAACTGAAGATCGCACCGGGATGGGACGTGCTGCCCGTCGCGGCGGTGCGCGAGCGGTGGCCCGATCTGCCCGTGCAGGTGGACGCAAATAGCGCCTACACGCTCGATCACCTCTCCCAGATCAAGGAACTGGACCGTTTCGGCTTGCTGATGATCGAGCAGCCGCTCGGCCACGACGACATCGTAGATCACGCGCGCGTTCAGGCGGAACTCGCGACGCCAATCTGCCTCGACGAATCCATCCACACGGCGGAGGATGCCCGCAAAGCGCTCGACCTCAATGCCGGGCGAATCATCAATATCAAGACAAGCCGCCTCGGTGGATTGCTCGAAGCGAAGAAGACGCACGACCTCTGCTACGCGCGCGGCATTCCCGTCTGGTGCGGCGGCATGCACGAGTACGGCGTTGGGCGGGCAGCGAATGTGGCGATTGCCGCGCTCCCCGGCTTCACGCTGCCCGGCGATGTCTCCGGCTCCGACAAGTATTACGCGCGGGACATCACGACCGTTCCGATCCTCGCCACGGACGGCGCGATCCCCGTCCCGACGACGCCCGGTCTCGGTTACGATGTGGACGAGGAATACGTCCGCGCCCAGACCATTCGTGCCCTCTCCCGCTCCACTGGCGCCGATACCTGGCAGGACGGCGACGCGGCATGGGCAGATTGAAACCGGGTATGAACCGCAGAGGCGCAGAGAACACAGAGAGGGAAGAGAGAAACAATGATTCTTTGTCTTTTCTCTGTGTTTCTCTGTGTTCTCTGCGTTCTCTGCGCCTCTGCGGTTCAATCGTTTTCTCCCTCGTCTTCCTTGTCGCGTGTGGGGGCGGGACAGCGACGCTGACGCCGGTGGCGCTGACGGCACAGCAGACGGCGCTGGCGCACCTGACCGCCGTACCGGGTACGCCGATTGTACGCGGGCCGACGGTCGCGCCCACGCACCCTATTTTGACCGTGACTGCCCAACCATCCACGACGCGTGCGATACCGACATCGGGGAGCGGCACGACCGTCGTACCCGTATCGGTGACGGAGACGCCGGGGCTGAAGCCGCTCGCGGGCGGCACGACGTATACGAACCCCGCGAAGACCTACCGGATCACACTCCCGCCCGACTGGACGCCGCCCGCACCCGACCTCGTAACGCCCGGCCGCATCGTCTCGCGTGCGCCGAAGGACGCCGTGACTCTGACAATCGAGGAAGGGCCAACACCGGACAATTGGACGCGGCTCGCGCCCGTCGTCATTGCCGGGATGCTCGACGCGTCGTATCGGCAGGAAGCACCGGGCAGCACGCTGCAAAACGTGGCGCTGACCGGCATCCGTGGCGCCAATGATGCCGGGGCGCCGACCTACGATCTCACCTATCTGAGCGGCGCGAGCAGTTCCCCCATGACGGTCGAGCGGTTCGTCACGCTCACCTTTGCGGGGGCGATCACCATTACCGCGACCGCCGCACCCGCTGTCGCGAGCGCGACGCACCCGACGGTGGAAGGGATTGTCGGCACGCTTGTGCCGCTCAAACTCGATGCCCCTACCCCCGCCGCGCTTGCCCCGACGACCGGAAACGGCGCGATCACGCGCACGCCATCCGGCCTCGGCATCGTCCTGCCGGATGGCTGGGCAACCATCGCGCCGCCCGCGTCGCCGCCCGGTGTCGAGTTCGTCGCCCAGAGCGCGGATGGCGAGCAGCGCGTCCGTGTCGTCCACACGCAGATCGCGGACGGCACGAAACTGACCGACTTCGCCGCCACCATCGCGGACGAACTGAAGGCGAGCAGCGCAAATTATGAGGTTGACGCGGAAGGGACAAATATGATCGGCGGCGCGCGGGCCGTCCGAAACCTCTATCGCGCCACGATCGGCGGCAAGGAGGTTGTCGGGCAGAGCGTCGCGCTCGTCAAGGGGAGCAATGGCTATGTCGTCAGCGTCGAGACGCCTGCCGCATCGTATGATGCGCAACCCGATGATGCGCAGGCGCTCTTTGACCGGATCGAAAGTAGTGTGACACTCCCCTGACAATGGCGATACAAGAGGATTCGCGATGGACGAGCAACAGAATACCCAATCGGTGAGCGCGCACTACACATCGGGCAGTCTCGAAGAGAAGATCATCACCGGGCTTCGGGCCGCCGGGAAGGATGCCGACGCACTCACGCTCGACGATCTCACCCCCGTTGATCAGTTCCATCTCGGTGGCAAACCCGCCACGCTCTCGCTCATCGCGCGCGCCGGTTTGCGGCCCGGCATGCATGTCCTCGATGTCGGCGGCGGTCTGGGCGGCCCTGCGCGGACACTCGCAGCAGAAGCGGGCTGCATCGTGACGGTTTTGGATCTGTCGGAGGAATTTTGCCGCGTCGGTGCGATGCTCACTGCGCGCACGGGCCTCAGCGATGCGGTCACGTTCCAGCATGGCAGCGCGCTCGCGATGCCCTTCGCGGATGAGCGTTTCGACGCGGTCTGGACGCAGCATGCCACGATGAATATCGCGGATAAAGAGCGGTTGTACGCGGAAATCCACCGCGTCTTGCGGCCCGGCGGGCGGCTTGCCATGCACGACGCGCTGGCCGGGCCGGTCCAGCCGATTCATTTCTCGGTCCCGTGGGCGCGCGATCCGTCCATCAGTTTCTTGCGTTCATCAGAGGCGATACGCACGCTACTGGCGGACAGTGGCTTCCGCGTGGTGGAATGGGTGGACGAGCGCGAAACGATTATCGCTGCCTTGCAGCGACAGGCATCCATCACGGCGCTGAACGGGCCACCTCCGCTTGGCATCCAACTGCTGATGGGGTCGGAGTTCCCCAGGATGCTGGAGAATGTCGGACGCAATCTCCAGGAAAATCGCCTCACCATCATTCAGGGTGTCTTCGAGTGGACCTGATCGGCAACGGATGCTCATACGGTCACACCGGCGCGCAGCATCGTCACAACCGCCTCGATGATTTCCTTGAAAGGGTCGAGTTTCAGCGTACCAGCCTGTGCCACGATCAAATCAGTATTCGCGGTGAATAATTTCCCCGGCCGTGCGTAGCTGATGACGGGCAGCGATCCGGTGGCGAAACTCATCGGACTGAGCATAATCGCCTGGTGGTCGCTATAGGGGTTGCTGGTAATTTGGCACAGAATCCAATCGTCCCGCCCCGCATCCGCCAGTACGACTGCGGGGCGCCTCTTCGTCTCTGACAGATCCGAGAAGGGAAAAGGCACTACGACGATGACGCCTGCTCCAGGTGTGACCACGCCGCATCCTCCTCAGGGCGATTCCAATCCTCCGCGAGTGCGGATTCACTGAGCAAAGCCGTTTCGGCCGGTTCGTCCTCCAGGATGGTCACAAGCGCCCGTCGCGTGGCGGAGAGATGTACCGGCTCTCGCAAGCGAATATTTCCCTGCTCGTCAATCACTGCTTCAACCGTTCGCAGCATCATGCACCTCCGCACACATCATACACGAGGGATCGCCAGATGAAGGCTTTTGTGGCAACAATACCCGCTTCATGTATCGTTCATTCGGCAGGCCCAGGGCGCAGAGGGCGATGACCGCGCCGCCGATGCCGAGGATACCGAGCGCGATCCGGAGCGAGAGGGCGTCCGCGATGCCGCCGACGAGAGGGGATGATGCGGCCCACGCGAGGTAGGAGAAGGCGAAGAGGACGGCGGAGACCAGCCCCATCGCCCCCGGCGCGATCCGCCCGACAATGATGAAGCCGGTCGGGAAAACACCCGCTGTCACCACGCCAAACGCGCCGAAGCCAATGATGACCAGCCACGGCTGGCGCGTCAGGAGCGTCAGCGCATTGACGACGACAATCGCGCCACCCGCGCCGATCAGCGCCGCGCGCGGTCCGATCCACGCGAGCAAACGCTGGTTCATCAGGCGACCGATCGTCATCGTGACATTGAAGAGCGCATAGCCGATGCCGCCGATCCAAGCCGCCAGCCCGATGTTGGTGCGGAGATACAGCGTCGCCCAGGTGCCCATCGTCCCCTCAATGACGAGGCCGCAACAGAGGATAACGGCGATCAGCCGCATCGTCCGATTTGTCCGCATCGCGCGGAGCGTGCCGCGCCAGTCGCGTTGCTGCGTGGCGTGGCTCGTCTGCGCGGGGGCCGGTACGCGCCAGATCGCGACGAGCATCAGGCCATAGAGCGCGGCAAGCCCGGCGAGAATCGCCTGGTATGGCACGCCGACGGAGCGCAAAACGCCCGTGGCGATCGCGCCCGTAACCGCGCCCGCGTTGAAGCAGGCATGCAGGGCGTTGAGGACGCTTTTCGGCGAGCGGCGCTCGTAGTCCACCGACGCGGCATTGATGCCAACATCGTAGATGCCCGCGCCAACGCCCTGAAAGATCACGGCGAACAGCAGGAGCATGAGCGAGGCGGGGCCAACGAGCAATAGGCAGAAGGCGATCATCAGGGCCGTGCCGAACGTCGGCAGCAGGCGCGGGCCGATCCGGTCACCGAGATAACCGCCGAGCAGCATGATCGGCACCCCCGCCACCGGCATCATCGCGAGGATGCGCCCGAACGTCGACTCCGAAATATGCACGGCGACGATGATGTCCTTCCAGAGCACGCTGAGCATCGCGAACGTGACGCCGAAAATGGCGAACTGCGCCGCAATCAACCAGAATGTCAGCGGATGGTGCGGGGATTCTGTCTGAGCGGAGGCGGGCGGGGCAAGCGTCGCGGTCATGCCCGGAGTGTCGCATGCATAGAGATGGTGGGCAAGGGCGGATCGGCCATATTCAAAGAGGGAAATCGTCCTCATCGTCTGCTCGTGGACTTTCGTGACCGGAATGATGTCTTTCACAATATTGATTGCCATATGTTCCCTCCGTGATACCGTACCTAATAACGTACGATAAAACGGATGACATAGCCAAATAACCATTATCGGGGTGCAGGAATCTCCCACTCGCCGGGGCCGAGGATGAGATCGCCGGTGTAGAGCGCGGTGCCGGTAATGACGGCCTCGACGCCGGAAATAGCGGCGAGGAGGGTGAGATGGCTGCGATCCTTGACGCCGCCGGAGGCGATCACCGCAAGCCCACTCGTCGCGATTTCCGCGAGGAATGCGACATTCGGGCCGGTGCGCGCGCCATCGCGGGCGATGTCCGTCGCGACGACATGGCGCACGCCACACGCTGCCATCGCGCGGGCAAGGTCCACGGCGCGGACGTTGCTCGTCTCCAGCCAGCCGCCGGTAGCGACGTACCCGTCCCGCGCATCCAGGCCGAGGACGATCCGCTCCGGTCCGTGTGCCATCAGCGCCGCCGTGACGAGATCGGGAGTCTCAATCGCCGCCGTACCGAGAACGACGCGGCTCACACCCGCCGCCAGTGTGGCATCTATATCCGCGAGGGTGCGTAGGCCACCGCCGACTTCGACAGGAATCGGGATGGCGGCGCAGATTGCCGCGATTAACTCCGTTTGGCGTGGACATCCCGCCGCCGCGCCATCGAGGTCCACGACATGGAGGATCGCCGCGCCCGCCCCTGCCCAATGGTGCGCCATCGCCACCGGATCATCGCCGTAGACCGTTTCACGTGAAAAATCACCGTGCAGGAGGCGGACACACTTGCCGCCGCGCAGATCAATCGCGGGGATGACGATCATCAGGCGGCGGCGGTAGAGAGCGCCGCGCACGCTCCCTCGACAATGCCGACAAAGTTCCGGAGGAGTCGCAGCCCCGCCGCGCCGCTCTTCTCCGGGTGGAACTGCGTACCCATCACGTTGCCGCGCGCGAGGGCGGAGGCGAAATTAACCCCGTACGCCGTTTCACCCGCCAGCCACGACAGGTCGGCGATGTCGCAGAAAAAGGAGTGAACGAAGTAGAAGGGCGTCGCGTCCGCGATGCCATCCCAGAGCGGATGATGCTGAATCTGGCGCACGGCGTTCCAGCCCATGTGCGGCACGATAATGCCCTGTGGCAGCCGCCGTACGGCACCGGGCGCGACGCCGAGGCAGGGATGTCTCTCCCCCTCCTCACTGCGGTCGAGGAGCACTTGCAAGCCAACGCAGATACCGAGGAAGGGCGTCGTGCCCCGGTCAATCACCTCGTGGATAATTGGGACGAGGCCGCGCGCTTCCAACCCGCCCATCACGTCCGCCGTCGCGCCGACGCCGGGGAGGACGACACCGGGAGCGCGCCGGATCGTCTCATGATCGGCCGTGATGACGACGTGTGCGCCCTCGTGCTCGAAGGCATTGCGCGCGTTCGCGACGTTGCCGCCGCCGTAATCGAGGATCGCGATTGGTTCCATACTTCATCCCTCGGTCCCGCTCCATTGCCTGGGCAATGAAGCGCAACGGTTATACGCGCCAGTATACTATCAGGGCAATCGCCTCTCAATTCCGCGCGATCTTCGCCGGCTATACTCAGAAACGTGCAATCAGCCGTTCTGGTCGGAACGTTTCGATGCGCGGGTCCACGATGCCGCCCATGATTTCCCGTGCGACGATGCGGCCGAGGAGCGGCCCCATTGTCACGCCGCTGTGGGTGCAGGCGATATAGAGGCCGTCCATCCCCGGCGCCGGGCCGACGATGGGGTAGCCGTCGCCGGGGATCGCGCGCACGCCGACGAGCGCCGCCTGGATCGGCGTACCCGCGAGGCTGGGCAGGACGGCGATGGCGCGCTCGTAGACGCGGTGCGCGGTCGCCGGTAGCGGGGTGGTCGGCATCTCCGGCGGGGTGATCGCATCGAACTCGGTCGCTTGCAAGCGGAGCCGTCCGCCGCCATCGGGCCGCACGTTGATCGTCGGGGAATTCAGCACTGCCCGCAGCCGCACCGGTGCGGCGGATGTGACGACAAGCATCCCGACGGTCGGCTCCATCGGCAGGTGAATGCCCGCCATCCGCGCGAACTCCCCGCTCCAGCGACCGACGCAACTAACGACCATCTCCGCCGCGATCCGCTCCCCGCTCTCCGTCACGACGCCGGTCACGCGCCCACCGGAACGGACAACCTCCACCACGCGGCAACCGGTGTGGACCGTTGCGCCCGCGTGCTCGGCGGCCCGCGCCAGTGTCCCGACGAGGAGCGGCACATCCGCATATCCTTCAGCAGGGAAGAAGGCGACGTGTTCGACACCAGGCGGCGGCACGAGATCGGGTTCGAGGGCACGGAGTTCGGCGGTCGTCAGCACTTCCGCCTGATAGCCCCAGCCACGCAATCGCGCGACCTTCTCCGTCAGTGTGGCGTGTTTCGCTTCGTCCGTCGCCCACTCGATACCGCCGTCCAGATGGAGCCACGGCGCATGGCCAAACTCACTCGCGAGGATGCGATGCTCCGCCATCCCGCCCGTGTTGAGGATGTGGTAGGCAAGCGGCGGCTTATTATTGGCGTTGAGCCAGGCAAAACTCGCGCCGGACGTGCCGCCGGCAAGATGGCCCGCTTCCAGCAATGTGACGCGCGCCCCAGCCAGCGCCAGCCGATACGTCACCGCCGCGCCGATGATCCCTCCCCCGATGACGATGATGTCGGCCACGGGTTGTCTCCTCCCTGTTATGCGGGCTCGTCGCCGAGGGCGCTGCCGAGACTGGCGGAGACGTGCGCCGCGCCCTCGCGGACGATGGCGGCGATCGTGGGGCGGCGATCCGGCCCGAGGCGTTGCGCGGGGCCGGAAAGACTGAGCGCCGCGATCACCCGCCCGCGCGCATTGCGCACCGGCCCGGCGATCCCGATCAGATCATCCGCGCGCTCGCCGCGATCGAGCGCGACCCCCTGCGCGCGCACCTTCGCCAATTCGGTGAGGAGCGCGGCAGGTTCGGTGATCGTGCGGGCAGTGTAGCGGACGGGTGGGGCCTCCGCGAGCAGCGTCTGGATATCTGGCGTCTTGAGCCAGGCGAGCAGGATTTTCCCCGCCGCCGTGCAATGCAGTGGCCCATGCGAGCCGACCGGCGTGACGCTGCGAATCTGCCGCACGCATTGCACCCGCTCGATCACGACAGCGGTAGCGCCCGTGCGGATGACGAGCGAGACCGTTTCGTCTTCCTGCGCGACGATCTGTTCCATTACCGGCAGGGCGATCGCGCGGATATCGAGTTGGCCTTCGAGCGCGTGCGAAATGCGCAGCAACTTCAGCCCGAGGCGGTAGAGACCGGTACGACCATCCCGTGCCACGTATCCCGTCTGGACGAGCGTGCCGAGCAGCCGATACGTCGTACTCGGATGCAACCCGGCGGCATTGGCAACTTCGGTGAGCGATGCGGGGCGGGGAAATGCGGCAACACGCTCAAGGACGCGGAGCGCCCGCTCGACGGTCTGCATTGGCGCGCCGGGTGCGCCGGGGTGGGCCAGTTCCACGTCAACCTCATCCACCTTGACGGTGTGCATGCGAACGTCCCCCGATGTGTCTGTTCATCCCGCGCAACGGCGATTGCACTCCGCGATAGTCATACCATACCACGCGCGTAGATGTCGAGACGAGTAACGAGTAGTCAGGTAACTGTTCAGGGGTGAGGGGACGGGGTATGCTGTCGCCATGATTGATTGCAAGAATGCCGTCGGGATGAGTTGATCCGTCTGGTCATCGCCCAGCACAAAACGATCCAACGTCAGGAGCGGATCGTCGCCGTAATGTGGGGAACCACTCGTCGGACTTGTTCTCCGGTGGCCACGATCATGGCGATAGATAGAAGAAGCGAGAAAGGACACATCACGATGGCCACTCAATTCAACGCCGACAACCTCGGCAGTTTCCTCCGCCCGCAGTACCTGCTCGATGCCCACCGGCGTAATGCGTCGCCAGAGGAACTGCGTGCATTGGAAGATCGTGCCATCATGGACGTGTTGAAGATGCAGGAAGAAGCCGGGATGCCGATTGTCACGGACGGCGAGTTCCGCCGCGAACTCTTCTTCTCAACCGTCGTCGCCGTCGCGAATGGCTATGATCCCTACGGCTACGAGCGGTTCCACCGCGACGAAGAAGGCCACGAACTGCACTTCGGCACGCCGACGCCCGTCGCCAAACTGACGCGCAAGGCGAGCCAGGTGGATGTCGAATTCGCCTTCACGCGGCGGCACACGACAAAACCGATTAAGGTAACGATGCCCAGCCCTTCGATGATGCGCCGCTACTGGGTCGAGGGCCGCTCCGACCAGGCATACGCCAGCAAAGAGGCGTACATGGACGACTTGATCGCCATCGAGCATGAGGACGCGAAGGCGCTTACTGCTGCCGGAGCCACATATCTCCAAATTGACGCGCCTCACTTCGCGATGATGCACGAGACCGGGACACCGGAGCAGCGGGAGCATGTCGGTGACGCGATGCGTGCGATGGCCGCGCTCGATAATCGGGTTTTCGCTGGTGTGCAGGGCGTCGTGACGGCGATCCACATTTGCCGTGGCAACTACCGCAGCATGTTCACCGGCACCCAGCCGTACGACGCCTACGCCGAAGCCCTCTTCAGCGCGCTCCGGTTCGATCGCTACCTGCTCGAATACGACGACTACCGCTCCGGCGACTTCTCCGCCCTCCGCTTCGTCCCACCGACCACGACCGTCGTCCTTGGCATCGTGACAACGAAACGATCCACGTTGGAGGACGAAGACGAACTGATGCGTCGCATCGAGGATGCCGCGAAAATCGTACCCATCGAGCGGTTGGCCCTCTCCACGCAGTGCGGCTTCGCCTCCACGATGGAGGGGAATGACATCACCGAGGACGCCCAGCGCGCGAAACTGGCGCTCGTCGTCCGCGTCGCCGAACGCGTCTGGGGCCACGCCTGATCGAAACCATTCGCGGTTCAACGTTACCACCGTTAGTCAAAGTGGTGACGTGGCACCCTTCTTGCCACCTTTCCGTGTGTGTCGGCGCATCAGCGACGAACGGGCCGGATTGTTGCGCCCCATCTTGGAAAGGACCCCTGAAGATATGGCAACGGTAGAGAAGACGATAGAGATTGACGCGCCCATCGAGCGGTTGTACGCGATCTGGACGAACCCACAGATGTTCCCGCGCTTCATGGAGAACATCGAGGAAGTGAGCACGATTGGGCCGAACAAGACACATTGGAAGATGAACGGCCCGCTCGGCAAGTCCCTGGAGTGGGATGCGGTCGTCACGGAGCAGGTGCCAAATAGCATCATTGCGTGGAAGTCCGTCGAAGGCTCCGGCAACCTCGAAAACGAGGGGCGCGTCACCCTGAAGCCGATGGGGCCGAATAAGACCGAGGCGACTGTCTCCCTCGGCTACTCGGACCCGCCCGGCGGCAAGGTCGGTGAGATCGTCTCCAAAGTGATCGCCGATCCGACGCATCGCCTCCAGTCTGATCTCGAACGGTTGAAGAAACTCGCCGAGGGACAGGACCCAAACGCGAAGTGAGCGCGCAGTGGCGGGGATCGCCGCTACGTTTATGCGAAGGGAATCCAAACGATGGTACATGTCGGACTGTTTGTACGGATGGAAGCGAAACCCGGCAAAGAGGCGGCGGTCGCGACGTTTCTCCGTGATGCGCTCCCACTGGCCCAACAGGAGGCGGGAACAACAACATGGTTCGCGCTCCAATTCGGGCCGTCAACCTTTGCTATTTATGATGCCTTCGCAGATGAGTCGGGGCGTGAGGCGCATCTCGCCGGCCCAATCGCGGCGGCGTTGATGAAGCAGGCTCCTGATCTGTTCGCGCAACCGCCTGCTATCGAGAAGGCCGATGTTCTCGCGGCCAAACTCCCTCAGTAGGTCCGACAGCCATATATTGTTTCGTTTCCGCAGTGATGATGGGCGTTTTCGCCCGTCATCACCTTTTTTGTTTTGCGTTGGTGACGCTTCGGTGCTACGCTCCCGTGTGTTCAGGAGGGATGACATGGCGGAGCGACCGGGAGAGCCGCATTTTTCTCGCCTCTTCACGCATGTGGAAGCGACCGCGCTTCTGCCTATCGTGCGCCCGCGCCTTCAGCATCTCGCGGCGATGCATCAACAACTCGACAGTGTGCGGCAGGAATTCAACGCGCTCCAGCAACAGGCGCGCGTGAACGGCCACGCCAAACGAGCGCAGGAGCTGGAGCACGCACTCCAGACGCTCGTCCACGATCTCAATGCCGAACTCGCCGCCGTTCACGCGCTCGGCATCGCGGTGAAGGACCTCGCCATCGGCCTCGTGGATTTCCCCAGCGAGCGCGAGGGCCGCGTCGTCTATCTCTGCTGGCGGATGGATGAACCGGCCATCGTCGCCTGGCACGAATTGGACGGTGGCTACCTGGGCCGCGAACCACTGTAAGGGATGGTGAGGGAAATGCTGAAGTAGCGCGCGATCAATCTTGCAGAAGGCGATCAAGGAGCGGACGATAACGAGCGATGCATTCAAGCAATCCTTCGTATTGCGCACGCTGCGAGTCGGTGAGCAACCCTCGTTCGGCCCATTGTTGCAACGCCGTAAGCCGGCTTTCGGTAATGCCTACCCATTCGAGATGAAAGACTTCTCGCTGTGTCCCATCCATTTCGGGCCACCACTCGACATACTCAGGGATGCTTTTCCACGCTTGGAATTGGTAACTCAAGTGGTAACCAAGGTTTGGTTGGAGTTCGGTGGAGTGTGCTACTTGAGCCATTTGGTTTCCTCGGGAATACCTGTCCGTGCCAAGTCGGAGACCTGATACCCTGAAAGGATAATACCACGGTCTGCGGAGTATGCGACGAGCAATTGGACAAGCGATCCGGACGCACGACGCGCAGCAGGTATCACGGCGATCGTTGGTGTGAGCGTTACGGCAATATGTCCGCCGCGACACTCATAGGTGGTAAGTCGGGACAAAGGATGCCGTATCGCACGACGCAAGTCAGCGACGTATTGAACGGCTGTCGTACCAGAATTCCACTGCCGTTCAGCAACGAAACGCTTTACAAGATAAAACGTAAGCGAATCCTCACGGGCAGCAAGGATATGCCCCTGATAGGCTGTCTCCCGCACCTTCGTCGGCACGGGCACAATACGCTGATCGAACGGCGCGGTCGCCATCCGACCAATGATCCGCCCGATTTCATCGTCCGTTGCGGAACGGCGAGTGCGGATGATTTCGCGGATGAGCACATCCACCGGATGCTGGCTTGCCCGCTCGTCCTCTTGCCTCGGATTGTCGTTGCCCGAATTACTTACCAATGATTGCTCCCGCTCAGGTCCCGGTGCATTCCGTTACCGGCGCAGTCGCATTCCTTCTTTAGCGAGGACGGCATCGAGTTCGGCGCGGGAGACGACACAGAAGTCGCCGGGGACGGTATGCTTCAGAGCAGCCATCGCATCGCCCATCGCGACGGCCTGCTCCTCATCGTCGGTCGTCAGGAGGCCGTAGAGGAAGCCCGCGCCGTAGGCATCGCCCGCGCCAATCGGGTCGAGCGGTTGGAACTCCGCGCCGGGGCTGGTGAAGACGCCGCGCTGGGTCGCCACGACGCTCCGCCGCGCCTGCATGCCACTCGCCGCGTTGCCCCGGCGTTTGCCGACGCTCGCCACCGGCACGCCGAACTCCGCCCGCAGCCATTGCGCCAGTTCGGCGGGCTTCCCCGTCGCGCCGAAAATGATCTTCAGGTCGCTGCTGCCGGTGAGGATGACATCTACCTGCGGCAGCAGTTCGCGCAGGCAGGCGGCGGCTTGATCGGGTGTCCAGAGTTTCGAGCGGTAGTTGAGATCGCACGAGACGGCGCAGCCCGCCTCCTTCGCCGCCGCGACCGCTGCGAAGGTCATCGCGCGGCAACCTTCAGAGAGCGCGGGTGTAATGCCGGTGATATGCAAGACGCGCGTCTCGCGGAGGAGCGCCTGCCAATCCCAATCATCCGGCGTCATCGTCGAGGCGGCGGAATTCTTGCGATCGTAGACAATCTCGCCCGCACGCGGCACCGCGCCCGATTCAAGGAAGAAGAGACCGAGGCGGGAGTCCGCAGCGTCCGTCCAGATAATGTGGCTGGTATCCACGCCGTGGACGCGCGCCTGATTGCCGAGGATGTGGCCAAGCGCGGTATCGGGCACTTTCGAGAGCCACGCCGTCCGCCCCCCGATCCGGCTCATCGCCACGGCGACATTCAGTTCCGCGCCACCAACAGCGAGATCAAGCGAGAGCGTCTGCTCGATCCGCAACCCGTTCGGCGGCGTGAACCGCAGCATCGCCTCCCCGACGCTAACCAGGTCATACCGCCGCCCCTCGGCGCCCGGCAGCAGCGGCGTCTCCCGCATCGTCGGCACGTCCTCAACCGCTTCACCCATTTCGCTCAGATCATCATCCCGCTCGTCCTGCATGCCCATCTCTCCTCATCGCACCCATCGTTCCCCGTGAAACCATCGCACCCGAAGGGAATCATAGCGCAGAGGACGCAGAGGACACAGAGCACGCAGAGAAGAAAAAGAAAAGAGAATGCAAATCTTTCTCTGTTTTCCTCTGTGCTCTCTGTGTCCTCTGCGTCCTCTGCGCTTACCCGCTTTCGATCAGCCGAGCGCTTTGCGGAGGAAGCCGCGGACGCCGAGGATAGTGAAGAGGATCAAGAAAGCGATCTGGCCGAGCAGGATGTACCCGGTTGCCATGTGCGGCGATTGCGGGACGAGCGAGGAGCGGAAGCCCTCACTCGCGTCGGTCAGCGGGCTAAAGCAGGTGACGATCTGAAACCAACGCAGCGAATGCAGTCCCGACCAGGGGTAATAGACGCAGCCGGTGAACAGAAGCGGCGTGAGAATCACTGAGAACATCAGGCCGATCTGACTCGGCTGCACAAATGTGCCGAGCGTCAGGCCGAGCGCCGCCCCGCCGAGCGCACCGAGCAGCGAGACAACCGCCAGTAATCCGAGATGCCCCGTGCTGACCGTGAAACCACTGCCGAGGATAGCCGCCCAAGCGGAAAGATCATCGCGTCCGCGAGCAGGCCGCGAATCGTGGCGACATAGTACGGAGAGTGACAGAACAGAACATGTGCTCGTTCGTGTCAATCTCCACCCTAGGCGAACAGCCCACATCGTCCGCAGTCTTATCTATGCAATAGTATGTAACGAGCGTCAAACGTCAACGCTTCTCGCTTCTCAGATCAGCGCGGAACCACCATCCACGGTGATCATTGAGCCGGTAATCATCGCGGCCTCGTCCGAGATGACGAAAAGAAACGCCTTCGCGATGTCGTCCGCCGTCTGGAGGCGGCCAAGCGGTGTATTGTGCAGGCGGCGCGCGTAATTCTCCGGGTTGTTGATGCTCGTGCGCGGGTCATTCGGGCTATACGGCGTGTCCTCCCGCAGGAATGGCGTATCCACATGACCGGGGGAAATCAACACGCAGCGGATATTTTCGCGCGCGTACGACGCGGCAGCGGAGCGGGTCAGGCCGACAAGTCCCATCTTGGCTGCGCCGTAGGCAGGGCTGCCTGCGCCCGGCCGGATCGAGGCTAAGGAGCCGAGGTTGACGATCACGCCGCCACCGGCGCGGCGCATCGAAGGCACTGCCGCCTTGATGCCGAGGAACGAGCCGGTGAGAATCGTGCCGACGATCAGCTGCCACATCTCCTCGGTCTGCTCGTCGAAACCGACGCGCACATTCGCGCCCGCGTTGTTGCAGAGGATTGAAACGGGACCGAACGCCCGCTCCGCCGCCGCGACCGCTTCCGACCACTCGTCCGCGCGCTGCACATCGAGCCGGACAGCGAGAGCGCGGCCCCCAGCGGCCTCGATCTCCTGCGCGACCACCGCCGCCTTTTCGGGAAAAAGATCGGCAACGCAAACCGCCGCGCTCTCACGGGCGAAGAGACGCGCCTGCGCGCCACCCATCGCGCCGCCCCCGCCGGTGATCAGGGCCACCTTGCCATCGAGTCTCATCTGCCTCCTCCTATTCCCTCCACTATCAGGAATCAGGCAATTCGCCGCGCGACCTTCAACGTTGCATACTCTCCCGCCCATCCGAGCATGTCAACAGCAGCAACCACGGCCCGACATGAACCACGAATCTGCCCAGAGGTCGCCCGGAAGGATAAAAAGGAACACAAAGAAGCGATAAGGAATTGTCCCTTTCCTCTTACTCTCTTCGCTCTTCGCGTCCTTTCGGGCGCCCTCTGGGCAGATTCGTGGTTCAATATCCTCGTCGTGTGTTGATGGAGCGATGAGAGGAGGGACACGATGGCGGACGGGCGGCTGGCAGGGCGGATCGCGCTGGTAACGGGGGCATCGAGCGGTATCGGGGAGGCGATCGCGCTCGGCTTCGCGCGCGAAGGCGCGGACGTGATCGTTCACTACCGGACACGAAAAATGGAGGCGGAGGAGATCGCCTAGGAAATTCGCGGCATGGGGCGGCGCGCGCACGTTGTCCAAGCGGACATCGTGGACGCCGCGCACGTGAACCGGATGATGGCGGAAGCGGCGGTGCTTGGCCCGCTCTCCATCGTCGTCTGCAACGCCGGGACGCATCGCCGCGTGCCTTTTCTGGAGATTGACGAGGCGATGTGGGACTGGGTACTCGATACGGACCTCAAGGGGCCGTTCCTCGTCGGGCAGGCGGCGGCGCGGCAAATGGTGCAGAGTGGCATGGGTGGGAGCATCATCGCCACCTCATCGGTGAGCGCCCACAGCGCGCAACCCGAACTCGTCCATTATCAGGCGGCGAAAGCGGGCGTGGCGATGCTCGTGCGCGGCATGGCACTCGAACTCGCGCCGCACAGCATCCGCGTCAATGCTATCGCACCGGGATTGGTGGAGACGAACCTGACGACGCGCATCTTCCAGACACCCGTTGCACTCGCCGGTCGTGTCAGCCGCATCCCGCTCGGTCGCGCCGGGCAACCGGAAGACATGGTTGGCGCGGCGATCTTCCTCGCCTCGGATGAATCCGCCTGGATAACCGGCACAACCGTCACCGTGGACGGCGGCTTCAGCGTCACTTGAACGCGAGGTAAGGGTATGATACCATTCCCTTACATCATAAACACGTCCTTACCTGGGAGAGGCTGTGAAGGAGATTATTTCTACCATGACGAGCAAGGGACAGGTAACAATTCCCGCCGAAGTTCGCAAGCAGCTCGGCATCAAAGCCGGGGATAAGATCACCTTTGTTATCGAAGAAGGGAGGATCGCATTGCGCGCTCCTATCTATCCGACGGTTGCCTCGTTGCGCGGGGCGGCTGGATCGCTCGCGAAACCCCGCGAATGGGACGAAATGCGTGCGATCGCTCGTGAGGATCAGGCGAACGCGGCACACACGTCCACGCCTGATTCATGACGCTTCCATACATTGATACCGATGTGATTATCTGTTTATTGACTGGCGACGATTCAGTGAAGCAAGCGGCAGCAAGCGTCCTGTTCGAAGATGTCGAGAAGGGAAGCCTCACGGTTGCTGCTCCGGACACCGTGATTGCTGATGCCGTGTATGTCCTCGCCTCGCCACGGCTCTACAATCTTTCCCGTGCGCAGGTCACTGCGCTCCTCACTCCTCTGGCACAGCTTACCCATTTCCGCGTGCAGAACCGGCGCAACGTACTCGAAGCGCTGCGCTTGTACGGAACGACGGCCGGGCTTGAATTCGGCGATGCGCTGCTGGTTGCCACAATGCAACAAGACGGCAGCAAAACGCTCTATTCATACGACCATCATTTTGACCGGATCGCCACAATCCAGCGCCGAGAGCCGTAACAATGCCGCTTCATCTTCGACGCATCCTCCAATTGCCGACACGACCGCTTTGATGACGGCGACTGCGCCATGTCGTGGCACGGCGCTTGCATAAGCAATGGATAGTACGTCTGTGGTTATCCGTATGATAGGAGGTTTCATTCATGGTCGAGTTCGCGACAATCAACTTCGGTCTCGGTATCATCGGTTGGATCATCGTCGGCCTCGTCGCCGGTTGGCTCGCACATATGGTAGCGGGTTCGGGCGGCGGCAATCTCATCTCCGACTTGATCGTCGGCCTGATTGGCGCCTTTATCGGCGGCATCATCGTCGGGTTCTTCGTCAACGCGACGGTTGGCCTGGTCGGTTCGATCGTTGTCGCCTTCATCGGCGCGCTGATCCTGACCTGGATCGTCCGCGCGATCTCCGGTGGTCGTTCGCCGGTCTAATCCTGACACCACAGCATCGCAATGAAGGCCACCCAATCGGGTGGCCTTTATATTGGTGGCGTGGGCTTCAGCCTGCGCGAGAGATCGCAGGCTAAAACCCACGCCACCACCTACTCGTCGCTAATCTCCATGCCGTGGTGCGTGGCGGCGAGCAAATGGGAAAAGGAGTGGGCGGGATGAAGA
>JALYUS010000342.1 GCA_030853625.1 Chloroflexota bacterium | reverse complement strand
ATTGGTAGCGCGTACGGGATTCGAACCCGTGATCTCTACCTTGAGAGGGTAGCGTCCTAGGCCGCTAGACGAACGCGCCACGTCGCATCTCGCGAAGGCGGAGTATAAAGCGTCGGGGGTCTGCTGTCAATTTACGTCCGCGGTTCGGAGTGGATCATCGAACTCCGAACTCCGAACTTCTCATAGCCCGCTCTCGTCCGGCGGTTTCTCGTCGCTGGGGTCGTTACGCCCGTGCAGGAAGTCGTTCATTGTGCGGCGGAAGCGGGAGCCGCGGCCCCGATCCGCCGATGTGCCGGTGAGGTCGGGGCCACCCCGTTCAGCGAGTTGGCGTTCCAGCCGCTCCGCGTAGGTACTCGTCTGGAAGAGCGTTCGTTCCAGTTCGTTGACGCGCTCTTGCAAATCGGCGGCGATGAAGCCGGGCACGCGCGCCCCTTTCGTCGGCTGATGACAGAAAGCGACGAGTGGCTGCGCGACCATCTCCCAGGTGAACAATTGCCCGAGTGCATGCCCCCGCGCGGCGAGCAGACGCCGTTCGTAGGGGTTATCAATCAAGTTCGCCAGTGTCACGGCGAGTGCGGCATCATCCCCCGGTGGCACGACGCGCCCCGCGTCGTAGCCGCGCAGGAGGTCCGCCATTGTGTCACCATCACTGGCGACGGGCACGATCCCCGCCCAGAGCGCGTCGAGAACCGGCGTGCGAAAGGCGAAGCGCGCTTCGAGCGATGACCGCTGGAGGCTGATACTCACGTCCGCTTCCAATAGATATTCCACGCGCTCGGCGTACGGAACCGGACCATCGGGAAAAAAGACATGCGTGCCGGTCAGCCTCAGTTCATCGCTGCGCTGGCGGACGATGTCGCGGAGCGAGGGAAGCGCCGGGCCACCACCATCCAGCGTGGCGGGCGGCGGTGTATCGAGCATGACGGCGCGGATCGGATAATCTACGTCGCGCAGTCGGGCCGTTGCATGGATGAGCACAAGCGGGTCGAGGCCATGCCAGAGGCCACCGCCCCAGAGCGCGACAAAGTCGTTCGGGCCGATGCCCGGCATTGCCCCCTTCAATGCTTTCGTTTGCTTCGGTGGCGGTTGTGTGGGGATACCATATGGCACGACATCAATCAGCGCCCGGCCGTCCGGCGCCCGGCTGTAGACTGTTTCAGTCAGTCGCCCGGTATGGGCGAGCGCGCCGAGCCAGAAGGCGCGCTGCGTTTCGGCCGGGCAGATGAAAAAGTCGCCTGCCGCAAGCAGCCCGTTGATAGCGATGAGATCGCGCGCCAGCCAACTCTGCTCGTCGGCTGGTTGCCGCGCGTGGTGCGCTTCCAGATGCTCGATGATCCACGGGCGGCAAAGGTCCACGACGAGATACTTTTCCGCCATCTCCCCGGCGGGGAGCGCGGGGAGTGGGAGCGCCTGCGCGACGATGACATCGTGCGCGCGGATCAGATCGGTCAGCGCCGCATATCCCTCGCTCGCAGGCGGGATGGCGGCGATAAAAAAGCCGGGGCTATCCGACGGAACCGGCGCGGGCGCGGCGAGCGTAGTGCGGAACTCGCGCGCGAGCACAGTGGCGAGTTCCCACGCGCGTAGCGCCGTTTCACTCATCAACGGACCAACCGGCTCGCCAGTGATAATTAGCAGTCGCGGAATGGACGCGGTCATAGCAGTATCTCAGTTCGTGCATCGTGGTGATAGCGCGTCGCGCCTGTCCGTCTCAACAAACATCTCACTCCGTCACATCGCGCGTGCGTCGTCGTGCCTGCCACAGCCCGCGCGATAAGGCCCGGAGATGATACAACCGGTTGCGATGGAGTGCATCAAACCGATCCTCCATCGCACGCAGCCGGGCATCCCGGCGCTGGATTTCGCGATGCGCTGCGGCGATCTGCCGCTCCAATCCCGGTAGCGATGCCGCTTGTTTTTCACATTCCGCGCGCGCCGCTTCGGCGGTCATACAGCGCTGTTCGAGTTCCTGTCGTTGCTCCTGTTGGTGGCTGGCTGCGTCGTGGGCGAGCGTGAGTCGTCGTTCGAGATCGCGCGCCCAGGCGTCCTGGCGCTCGTGTTCTTCATGCGCCGCCTTGCTCATGGTAATCAGCCGTTGCTCCAATTCTCGCGACCACGCATCTTGACTCGCATGATCGTCGCGAGCCGCTTCACCGACCATCGCGAGCCGCCGTTCCAGTTCGCGCGCCCATGCCTCCTGCTTCGCATGATCCTCATAGGCGGCTTCACGCGTCGCAACGAGCCGCTGCCCCAATTCCTGTATCCAGGCATCCTGCTTCGCATGGTCCGCCTGAGCGGTCTCGCTCGCGGCGATGAGGCGTCGCTCCAGTTCGCGCGCCCATGCCTCCTGCTTCGCGTGGTCCATCTGAGCGGCCATACTTGTGGTAACGAGCCGCCGTTCCAGTTCCTGAATCCAGGCATCCTACTTTGCGTGATCTTCTCGCGCGTCCTCGTTCACGGCAATCAGGCGCCGCTCCAATTCTGTGGACCAGGCATCCTGATGCGCGTGTTCCTCCCGCGCGGCCGTGCTGACGGCCACGAGTTGCCGCTGTAGTTCATGCGCCCAATCGAGCAATCGCTGGTGCTCATCGTGCGCCAGTGCGAGTCGGCGCTCCAACTCCCGCGCCCAGAGATCCTGTTTCGCGTGCTCCTCGCCTGCCGCTTCGCTGGCCCTCACGAGCCGTTGTTCCAGTTCGCGCGCCCAGGCTTCCTGCTCTTCGTGATCTGCTTGCGCGGCCTTGCCAGCGGCAATCAGGCGCTCTTCCAACTCCCGCGTCCAGATGTCCTGCTGCGCGTGTTCTTCACGCGCAGCGGCGAGGTGCGCCGTGAGTTCCGTCACCTCATTGCGGAGGACGATCGCGTCCATTGCCGCTCGGTCGAACTGTCCGATGAGCGTGGCACGTGACCCATCCCGGTGAACTGGTGATGGCGTCTCGCTGACGGCCGCTCCGCGACCGTTGTTGTCGGCTACCCGTGTGGGGGACATTGTCCGCTGCGACGCCGACGCGCGATGGTGAGTGAATGCATCCAGCGCGTTGCTCGTCCGCTCACCGGATTCCTCGGCGATGGCACCGGCTTCCGCGCAGAGATCAGCGTATAGCGCGATAATTTCCGGTGCGATGCCGAGATCGCGCAGTTCCTGGATCGTGTACCGATGATGGCGTAAATCCGTCCGGATCCCGGCACAGGCTTCGTTGATCTGTGCAGTCGTGACAGCAAGGCCGAGGAAGTCTACGATCCGGCGCAACTCCGTCTGCGGGGCCTGAAAACACTGGTCGTAGTGCGCGACAATGCGCTGCGCGGGCGGAACCGCGCGTAAAACCGACTGGTTGTAGTGATACCAGAGGGTCAGGCTCAGTTCAGTGGATTGAGAGCGCTGGCGGAGTGAGAGAACGACTTCGAGCGGATTGCGCACGCAGATGACGACCTTCATCTCCGGGAAGACCCGCAACCAGAACGGCAGCGTCAGGCTATTGCGCGGGTCCTTCCAGCCCCACGGCTCGCGGTCCCCGAACGTGCCGAGCAGTGGCGCGCTCTGTGCCGCGAACGCCGCGAAGGATTTCGCGTCTCCGTCATCGGGGAATGCGGGTGGATGATCCCACGCCCCCCCGAATGCATTCAGGAGATCGTCATTCAGCGCAACAAAGCGCGCGTTTTCCCAGTAGCCGTCGAGATTCTCTGATGAAGCGGGAATCAGGTCCCCTTCCTCCCCGAGATATACGCCGCAACGATTCAGTAATCGGGCGTACATCGAGGTGCCGGAACGGTGCATCCCTGCGATGCAAACGGGCATCGAATCCTCCTATGGCAATCGCTGCACGCATGCTGCCACTTGGGCAACGCGTTGGGCGACTGAACCCGCGATGACGGGGGTTGCTGACACTCGTCCAACGCGCCAAACGAGACAGTGTCCGGCGCCATCGTACATCATCACGACATGCTTCGGTACATGAACTACTGCCGTTGACTGAGCGAATCGCGTTCCTATGGACCAATGCCTCTCGATTACCGTGTGACAATCAATCCGTGCCGCGCCAGGTATTCCAGCACTGCGCCCGCGCTCTCCTCCGGTGTTTCGGCACCGCCCGTATGGCAGACGACGTCCGCGTTGGCTGGCGCTTCGTACGGGTCGTCCACGCCGGTGAAGCCGGTCAGTTCGCCGCGCCGCGCTTTCGCGTACAGCCCTTTGGTATCCCGCGCCTCGCAGACCGCGACCGGCGCGTCCACATGCACGACGACGAACTGCTCCGCGCCGAACAACGCGCGGACCTGATTGCGGGTTTCCTCATAGGGGCTGATCGCGGCACAGATCACCGCTCCGTGGTGCCGAACGATCTCCGCAGCAACGAAGCCAATGCGCAGAATATTCGTGTCCCGGTCTTCCTTGCTGAAGCCAAGTCCCTTCGAGAGGTGCGTACGCACCACGTCGCCATCGAGCAGCGTCACCTGCCGCCCCCGCTCCATCAGGAGGACGGTGAGAAGTTCGGCGATCGTGGACTTGCCCGCGCCGCTCAATCCCGTCAGCCAGACGCAGAATCCGCGCCGGTGTCGCGGGACGGAGGCATCCGCAAGGATGGCGGCAACCTCCGGTCGCGTGAACCATGGCGGGAGCGGCTTGCCCACCGCGAGGTAATCGTCGCGTACCTGCGTGCCGGAGATCGCGAGCGTGAGCGCGCTCCCGGCGCGGTCCGCCTCCTCATACCGGTCTTCGTCAGGCAGATAAACCATCTCGTGGAAGGGTACCGGCCGCACACCGATTTCCGCAGCATGCTCCATCACCAATTGCTGCGCGTCGTATGGGCCGTAAAAGGGCTTTCCGGTCGAGTCTCTTCCCGGCCCCGCATGGTCGCGCCCGACGATGAAATGGTTCGCGCCGTAGTTGCGCCGAATGATCGCGTGCCAGAGCGCCTCGCGCGGGCCACCCATGCGCATCGCGAGCGGCAGGAGGCTGAGAAGCGTGCGATCCGGTTCGTAGTAGCGCTCCACCAGCGTCGCGTAGCACCGGACGCGCGTGTAGTAATCTACGTCGCCCGGTTTGGTCAACCCGACGACCGGGTGGATGAGCAAAGAGCCATCTATCGCCACCATCGCGCGTTTCGTCAACTCCTCGTGCGCGCGGTGGATCGGGTTGCGTGTCTGGAAGGCGACGATGTTCGGGCGGCCCATCGCGGTTAGTCGTGCGCGTACCTCGGCAGGTGTCCGGCGCAGGCTGCGAAAACTATCGTGTGTCGGCAGGTTCACGACGTGGAGTGCGCCGCTCAGATACCATGGCCCCCAGGCCGCCATCTCAGCGACGAGCGGATGCCGCGCGTCGGTCGTCCCAAAGACCTGGCGCGCCTCGGTCGCCACGTCCCACCGGTATTTTTCCTCGACCGCCATCACGGCCACGAGGTCATTGCGCTGCGTCCGCAGGGCGATCCACTCCCCGACCGCGACCGGCGCGTCTTCGGCGACGGGCAGAGTGATCGGCATCGGGAAGAGCGTGCCGTCCGCCAAACGCATCTCGGTGAGGACGCGCCGGTAGTCCGCTTCGCCCATGAAGCGTTCGAGGGGCGAAAATGCGCCGGTCGCCAGCAGTTCGAGATCACAGAGTGAGCGCGGCGACAATTGGATCGTGGGAAGCGCCTGTGCCCGCACAATCCATTCCTCACGCTCGCGTACATCCGCGATACAAAGATCAACCAGTTTCCCGCCATACGGCGCAATCAGTGCGACCAAGCGATTCCCTTCATACAGCGGGGAGCGTTCTCAGCATCCCGCTGCCGTACCCCATTCCAGTCATATCCTCTGCTTGTGACCGAGCGCGCATGCGCGGCACATGATACCGCGAAGAGATACTCCGCGGGAGAAACCATCGAGGTTTTGTACCATATTCGGGATGCCATGCATTCGTCTCTACAGCATAAAAAAATGCGCCGCACCGTGTCGCACGATTTTGCCTCGACCCTTGACAGAGATTGAACCAGACGATACTACACACGGGTTCGCGCCGACTATCGCAGCCGCGAGGAAAGAAGCGTTCGCATGCCCGCACCGCGTGTGCCTCGATTCAGCATCATTGTCCCACTGTTTAATCGCGTGCTCTTCACGACGATCTGCGTTCGCGCACTCATGGCAGTCGCGGATCGCTGGGACGAGACCGAAGTGATCCTCGTTGATAATGGCAGTCAGGACGGGACGGCGGCGTTTCTCACGACGCTCGACGCGACGTTCCGCATCGTCCGCAACGAACGGAACATGGGCTTCGCGCATGCCTGCAATCAAGGGGCCGCCGCTGCACGGGGCGATTACCTGATCTTTTTGAACAACGACACCGTGCCGCAACCCGGTTGGCTCACGGCGCTCGCCGGGGCGATGGACGGTCCATGCGTCCCCGTCGTTGTCGGCGCGCGGCTGCTCTTTCCGGACGACACCGTCCAGCATGCGGGCCTCGGCTTCAATGCCCAGCACGAGCCGATCCATCTCTTCTATGGCGAGGAGGCGAGCGAGGCGGCCCGGCAGTCGCGTGCCGTACCGGCGATAACCGGCGCATGCCTGTTGGTCGCGCGCGATCGGTTTCTCGCCGCTGGCGGCTTCGATGAAGGGTACGTGAACGGCTTTGAGGATCTCGATTTCTGCTGCCGGATGCGCAAGGAGGGCGGCACGGTCTGGTATGTGGCAGAGAGCATCCTCTACCACTTCGAATCAGCCTCCGATGGCCGGTATCGGTCCGATGTCGCGAATGCCGACCGATTCCAGTCGCGTTGGTCGGGCTGGCTCGCGACCGATGCTCTCGCGCACGAGACTGCTGTCGCGACCCAGATGCCCGTGCGCTTGATGCGGAGTTACGCCACGGGCGCGGACACGCGCCGTGAACTGGAGCGCGTCATTGCTGACGCGACGATGTATCGCGAGGAGTTCGAGCGGTTGCGTGCGGCGCACGACCGGCAAGCGGCGGAATTCGCGCGGCAGGAGGAGTGGGCACGCTCGCTGGAGCAGGATGCCCAACGTATCCGGCATCGTACCCGGTTCCAGCGCCTCGTCGGCACATTGCTCCACATGTGAGGATAACGGATTGAACCGCATGCTGCCCAGAGGGCGCCCGGCAGA
>JALYUS010000334.1 GCA_030853625.1 Chloroflexota bacterium | reverse complement strand
CTCCCGGCCGTATGAGCCGCCAAAACGTCTCGCTACTACTGTCAGTATGCCCGACGTATCGGTTTGTCCGCTACGCCGCTGCGGGCGATCTCGTTCCGCCTCTTTGGGCGATGCCACCCCGTCCATTAGTCGGAGTACACTGATAAGAACACGTTTCATGCCAGCGATGTTTCATTTGTAAAATCCCTCGTAAGAAGGATGAAATCTTCCTCCGTTCTTGACGCCGCCTGTCGCACATGGCAGGATGCGGGCAGTCTTTACAGGGCAATCTCGATCTCGATGAGAAGGAGCAGCGTTATGGCACTGACCGCACGGGGAGTGATCGCACGGACACCGGGCGCTGCCGCCGAGGTGGAGGAATTCTCAATAGACGATCCGGGGCCGGACGAGGTGCTGGTGCGTATTCTTGCCTCCGGTGTCTGTCATACCGATCTCGGCGTGAAGATGGGAACGTACGGCACGAGCGGCTTTCCCTTCCTGCTCGGCCACGAGGGCGCGGGGATCATCGAAAAAGTCGGGCCGGGTGTCGAGAAGCCGCACGTCGGCGATCATGTCATCCTCGCCTGGCGCGCGCCATGCGGAAAGTGCCGCTTCTGCTTGCGGGGGCAACCGAACTATTGCGCCAATAGCCTGAACGCCGAGAAGCGCATGCACGCGAAGGACGGTCAGACGCTCAACCCCGTCCTCGGCATCGGCACTTTTTGCACGCACACCGTCGTCCACGCCGCACAGGCGATTGTCATTGACAAGAATCTGCCGGACGCGCAGATGTCGCTGATCGGCTGCGGCGTGATGACGGGCGTCGGTGCGGCGCTCTATTCGGCGGGCGTCCGCCCTGGCACGAGCGCGGCGGTCTTCGGCTGCGGCGGCGTCGGCGACAGCGCCATCCAGGGCGCGCGGCTGGCAGGCGCGACGACGATCATCGCCGTAGATATTGACCCAAAGAAACTCGAATGGGCCAGGCAGTTCGGCGCGACGCACACCGTCAACGCGCGCGAGGGCGATCCGGTGGCGCGGATCAAAGAACTAACCGGTGGGAATGGCGTGGACTACTCCTTCGAGGCGGTTGGGCGGCCCGAGACACTGGAGCAGGCGCTCTTCTGCCGCGATCTCGCCGGTACCTGCGTCTTCATCGGCGTGCCCGGCCCCGGCCCGAAACTCAATCTCGACCTCCAACGCTTTTTCGACACCGGCGGTAGCACGGTCGTCTCGTGGTACGGCAACTGCCTGCCGACGCGGGACTTTCCGCTCCTGGCGGCCTGGTACCAGCAGGGCCAACTGAAACTCGATGAAGTCGTCACGCGGATGATCCAGCTGGAGGATACCGAGGAAGCCTTCCACGCGATGGAACGCGGCGAAACACTCCGGTCGGTGATTGATCTGGCAAACGGGTAGGGAAAGGCCGATGCGGATTCTGGCGATTTCGGGGAGTCTTCAGGCCACCGGGACGGTTACGACCTTCGTTCGGGCAACGGTGGCGCTGGCTCCCCCGGAGATGGAATGTACCCTTTATGGCGGGTTGGTCGACCTGCCACATTTCAGCCCTGATCGCGATCGCGACCCTCCGCTCGCGCCCGTCGCAGCGTTACGTGGGCTGCTCCGCGATGCCGATGGTGTACTCATCTGCACGCCGGAGTATGCCTATGGGATGCCGGGATCGCTGAAAAACGCGTTCGACTGGATCGTCTCATCCGGCGAGTTCGTGAACAAGCCGGTAGCGGCTCTTAGCGCCTCGCCGTATCCCACGGGCGGAGAACGCGCGCATGCATCGCTCCTGCTAACGCTCACTGCGGTCAACGCGACGATTGTGGAGGGCGCAACGCTGACCGTGCCGCTCGTCCGCACGAAAATGGATGCGAATGGCGTGGTGTCGGACTCCGCGACCGCGCAGGCGCTTCGCTCGGTTCTCGATGCATTGGCGCGGGCGATCAACGCGCACTGGGGTAATGGATAGCGCGAGGGCCGATTACCGCTCGCATCGCAGCAAGGAGGCATGATGTTCGCGCTGATTAAGGAACTGACCGAACTCGCCGGGCCGGTGGGGCAGGAGGGGATCGTCCTCGATCACATCGAGCGCGTCTGGCGGGAAGCGGGCGCGCGGACTGAGCGGACACGCACCGGCAATGTCCTTGCGCGGGCGGGCGGGGCGGGCAAGAAACTGCTCCTCGCCGCGCATGCGGACGAACTCTGCTATCTCGTTCGGGCGATAGACCCCGCCGGATTCCTCTGGCTGGCGAATGGGCAGGCATGGCAGCGAACGACGAGCGTGCGTAACTGGTTCACCGTCGGGCAGCGCGTGCAGGTCCTGGCGCGCTCCGGCCCCTTGCCCGGCGTGATTGCCAGCACGACGGGACACCTCGCCTCGTTCGCCCTCAGTGAGCCGAAAGAACTGACGTGGAACGATTTCTGGGTGGATACCGGTCAGACGCGTGATGAACTGCTGGCGCGCGGCGTGACACCCGGCACGCGCGTTATCTGGGACGCGACGACGGAGCAGTTTGGCCCACACGTCGTCGGCAAGGCGCTCGACGATCGCGTGCCACTCGCCGTGATTACCGAAGTGCTGCGTCGCGTGCCAACCGAGGAACTCGGCTGCGAACTGACGCTCGCCTGCACGATTCAGGAGGAGATCGGGCTGATCGGCGCGTTCGGTATCGCGGCCCGCGAGCAGTTCGACGCGGGGATTGCCGTCGAGATCGGCCTGGCGAGCGACATCCCCGGCGTCGAGGAGCGCGCGATTCCTGTCCGCCTCGGCGGTGGCCCGATCCTCGTCCATAAGGACGCAATCACGCACTATGACTACGCGCTAACCGCCGCATTGGAACGGACGGCGAGTGCGGCGGGCATCCCAATCCAGCACGCCGTCTTCGGCTCCTTCGGCAGCGATGGCGCGGCCTTCATGAAGGCGGATATTCCCGCCGCGATGGTCGCCTTCCCCGCCCGTTATACCCACAGCCCCTTCGAGACCGGCCATCTGGGGGACATTGAAGCCCTCGTCACCTGGCTCTGCGCCTTCGTGCGCGATGGTATGAAATGATCGCCACGAAGGAAGAGATCGAACAAACGCTGGAAGTCCTTGTTGGTATGCCACTGTGGGGTAGTCATCGTGCCGTACACATGCAGATGTTCCAGTTCGGAAGAAAGATTGATGACATGATGCGCGATGGCAGAGCAGTAGTGATTGGCGAGTATACCCTCCATGCGCAGTGCGCCTGGCGAATCGTCCAAGCAGCAACGATTGTCGTCGCTGCGAACGATCGCTATTTGGCAGCAGGGGACGATCCGTACAAGGACGACGAGGATTTCGATTGGGAGGAACAGCCAAATCGGCTCGATGAGCGCATAACTCCGCTCTTTACTGCATGGGCCGTGAACCCGCCCGTCGTAGAATCGGTAGAGGCGGACATGGTTGGTAGCGTTCGCATCGCTTTGACGCGGCAGTATATCCTCGATGTCTTTCCATCCGATTCTCTCGAAGGTGAGCATTGGCGTCTGCTCCCCAATAGCCCGAAGCGGAACCATTTCGTTGTCACAGATGAGAATATTGATCTGTAGCGCCATCGTCCGGGGGCACATGCAGCCACACTCCTTCTATCCTACCTATTTGCGGCATGACCCACGAAGTAGTGGTGCAGGCAGAAGCATAGCGAACGTTACTCCGACACAGGCCGCGCCGGTTTGAGATGGGGTGCGAGGAAGCGCCATGCTTCGCGTCGCGATGTGCGGGCCGCTGGCGTATCGAGCCGGTTGAAGACGTGGCCGCCGGGCGCGTTGTCGTAAATTTTGTACTGGAACGATTCGCTCTTGCCCTCCGCCTTGAGCGCCTGAATCAGCCGCTCGACTTCCAGCACATTGACATCCTCGTCGTTGGTCGTCGTGTGGATGAGCAGCGGCGTCCCTGCATAGCGGTGCGTTTGCCACGATGGGGAGCGGCGGCGATACTCCGCGACATCCTCCTCCGCCGTCTTGCCGACGTGATACGGGGCGGACATCAAGTCACGGTATCCCTGGCTCTTGTAGCCCATCCGTGCGACGAGATCGCTAACCGGCACCGCCGCGTACGCCGCCGCGTAGTCGTCCGGGTGATCGAAGATATTCAACAGCGTATGCAGGCCACCGTGGCTCCAGCCGATGATGCCGACGCGCTGCGGATCGAGGAAAGGATAGGCGTCGAGAGCGAAGTTCCGCGCCGCGTACGAGTCCTCGGTTTCCAGGCCACCGTAATCAATCTGCTCGTAAAAGGCGCGACCATAGCCCGTGCTGCCCCGGTATTCCGGTGCGATCACGGTGTATCCCTGTGCCACCAACTCGCGCACGATATTCGCGGCGCCGGAGCCGAAGTGGGCGTGGACGCCGCCATGCACCTGCACGATCAGCGGGTGCGTCGCGCTCCGGTCGAGATCGCGCGGGATAAAGACGTACGCGCGCAGTACGAGGGGATTGCCCGCCCCTTGCGCGGTCGGGTTTGGGGTATTGCGCGATGGTGGCCCGGTGAAGGCGACGAGTTCGATTGCCGCGACATCGCCGAGCCGCTGATACAACAGCAGATCATCAATCTGCCGGGACAGCACATCCATCGTGTGCTTCTGATCCTCAACCGCCCGTTCCAACTTTTTGATCGCTGCATCCCGCGCGTCATTCTCCATCTCTCACTCCTTCTCTCAACATGAAACTCCAAGAGATTTGAACCGCAGAGACGCAGAGGACGCAGAGACAAACTGAAAAGAGAAGGGGATTTCCCTTTTTCCTTCTCTGCGTTCTCTGCGTCTCTGCGGTTCAATTATCCCCTTCAATAATGCACCAATACGCCGACGATCCCTGCGGCGAGGAGGACGAAGATCGGGTTCCACTTCGGCCGCAGGATAACAATGACGGGGGCGGCGAGGGCGATCAGCCAGTCCGCGATCCCCGTCGCCGCGCCACGCACGATGGAGAACGCCGTCC
>JALYUS010000327.1 GCA_030853625.1 Chloroflexota bacterium | reverse complement strand
AGACGCACAGCAGCAATGAGCGCGGGACGCTATCGGAGGGAGCCGGGTGATGCAACGGCAGAACGAGCAATCCAAACGGCAATGGCGGATCACGCCGAAACGGGAACCGATCGCGCGGCCCAGTCTTTGGCTCATGCTGATCGAGTTCACCCTCGTCCTTTTTGTTACTCTCGCGTATTTCCTCACCCGCGGGTTGGTTCGTGGCCGGGAAAGCGATGCGGTGGCGCACGCAAAGACCATTTTGCGGATCGAGAGCGCGCTGCATCTCGATCCTGAGCGAGCGATTCAGCACGTTACCTTGCGTCATGAATGGCTCTTGCAGTTCGCCAATAACTTTTACCTGTACGCGCACCTGCCGGTGCTGATTGGCGTCGCGGTCTGGCTCTACTGGTGGCGACCGTGGGCATATCCGTGGTTCCGCAACGCCTTCCTGATCTCCGCCCTCTTCGGGCTTTCGATCTACGTGGTGCTGCCGGTCGCGCCGCCTCGCTTCATGCCAGGCTTCGTAGACACGATGGCGCTCTACGGCTTCAATGTGGACGGTTCGGCGGCCGGCCCGCTCTACAACCCCTACGCCGCGATGCCGAGCCTGCACGTCGGTTGGTCGCTCCTCGCAGGGATCGCGATGGTTGCCGCCGCCCGGTCGTGGTGGTTGAAGGCGGCCGGCATCGCCCTGCCAATCTTGATGACCTTCGCGGTGATTATGACGGGGAACCATTACATCCTCGATATCATGGCGGGTATGGCCGTCGTCCTCCTCTCGCTTACGCTTTCCACTCTCTGGACCTCGTGGCATACCGCACGCGTGCGGACATCGCGCGTGCCGGAATGGATACCGTCCGCACTGTGGCGGCGATGACACGCGGAAGGAGTGAGGGCTGATACCGGCAGAACGGAGTTACGCCCTTCGTAAGAGCCGACCGATACACTACCGAGGAAATGGGGAAACAGGAACGGATGACAGAGAGCGAAAGCAGGCGTGGCATGGGTCGCCGCAGTGACGAGACAAGCATTCCGGTCGTAACTGCGGCGGATGTGATGCGCCTGACGCCGACGATCGCGTCGGATGCCCTGTGGCGGGAAGCGGTGCAATTGCTGCTCGGCAGCGCACTCGATGCGGCGCCCGTCGTGGATGGGGAGCAACGCGTGATTGGCATTGTCACGCAGACGGATCTTGCCACCCGGACGAGTGGCGTCGAGCGGACCGAACTGCGCGCGGTGCTGGATGGCGTCGTCACGATCCGCTCGCATCGAACGCTGTTACGATGGCACGAATCGCCGCATTGGGAGATGGGATCCACCGTCACGACGCTGATGACCGCACCGGTCGTGACGGTTCGCCCCGAAACGCCGCTCTCCATGGTCGCCCGCATTCTGCTCGATCACGACATCACGCAGGTCCCCGTCACCGATGCTGATGACCATATCCGTGGCATGGTGCGACAACATGATATTGTCGCCGCCGTCGCGATGTGGAGCGCCAGCCTCTTCCCGCCCGCCGAGCGCGATGCCTTCGCCGCCTGGGCGGCATCATAGGAACGAGCAATGAGCAATGAGAAGACGTATTCCCACTCATTGCTCATTGCTCATTGCTTCCACTTCGTGAGGCGCACCGTCGGGGTAATGCCGGGGATGCGGCCGCGCTTGGCGACGGGGTAGCCCGCGATCTCTTTGATGTCCGCCGTGAAATCAATCGCGGCTGCGCCGGAGATCGCGCTCCCAACACCGAAGACATCTACCGGTGCGCCTTCCGCGCGGAAGCGGGCGATCCGCTCCACAGAGAGGCCACCGGAAATGACGATCCGGACATGGCCGAGGTCCGCGTTGTTCAGCCGCGCGCGCATCTCCCGCACCAGGTCGGGTGTCACGCCACCGCGCTCGGAGGGGGTATCGAGGCGGACACCCCAGAGGTCGCTGCCGAGCGCCTCGCCGACCCGCACGGCCTCCTCGACCTCATCATGAAAGGTATCCACGAGCACGACGCGACTCACCGTCGGATCAATCGTCTCATGGAAGAGCCGCGCCGCCCGTACCGTGTCGCCGAGGACGAGAACGAGTGCATGCGGCATTGTCCCGGAGGGGGGCAAGCCTGCCATGTGCGCGCCGACCAGCGAGGCGCATGCCTGGCAGCCACCGACAATCGCCGCGTACTCCATCGCGCCGACCGCGTTCGGATGGATGTGCCGCGCCCCGAAGGCGATCACCGGCACGCCTGCCGCCGCCGTCACCGCCGCTTGCGCCGCCGTCGCCCAGCCGGTGCCAGAGGAGAGGTAGCCGAGGTATGCCGTCTCGTACAGACAGAAGGATTGATAGCGGTCGCGAATGCGTAGCGCGACCTCCTTACGAGCGATGCGGTCGCCGTCCGCGAGGCTTTCGATCACCGCATCGGATGCGCAGACCCGTTCAAGCAGCGCGCGGGCTTCCCGCATGCCACAGAGCATCCCTTCCCGCCCCGCGAAAACCTCCATCGTCACAACCGGATTGCTATCCGCCGCTGCGAGAATTTCCTTCGTGCGATGAAAGTAGACATCGGCGGTATCGCCGCGCAGCACGGAATCGGTAGGTGCGAACAGTGCGTCGTCAGCCATTGCTTTCTCCTATAGTCGGCAGTCGGCAGTGCGCCCGGCTCTGTCCTTTCGACTGCCGACTGCCGCCTTCTCCCGTCACCGTCGCGCCCAACACGCGGCGCATATGGTCAAGCGCGAAGTGGTGCGCTGCGGGATCGAAAGTCGCGACGCAGTCCGCCGGGACAACGACGGCGTAATCGCGGTTCCGCGCATCCGCGACGGTGTGCATGACGCAGATGTCGGTGCAAACACCAAGGATAGTGAGACCATCCGGCCGGAGC
>JALYUS010000324.1 GCA_030853625.1 Chloroflexota bacterium | reverse complement strand
CGACGGCTACCGTGCGCCGTTTCCCTGGCGCGGCGCGGCCCTTCAGTATCAGCATGGATCACCCGGCATTGCAGGCGGCGCGCGGCGTCCTCGCGGACCTCTACGGCACGGAACCGCTCGTCGTCCGACTCGGCGGCACGCTCCCGATCGCGGAAACGCTGCAAACGACGCTCGGCGCGGACATGGTTTTCTTCTCCTGGGGCATGCCGGGCGATCAGGTCCACGCGCCGAACGAATCGTATCTGCTCGACGCCTTCATGATGTCCCGCCGCGCCTATTGCGCCCTCTTCCCCGCCCTCGCCGCAGCATACAGCGGCAAGAAGGAGTGAAGCGCAGAGGACGCAGAGGACGCAGAGCGCACAGAGGGGAATGGACAAAGTGAAGAAGGGAATTCGTCAGAAGCAACCGGCATCCTCATTTCTCCTCATGAATTTCCCCCTCTCTGCGATCTCTGCGTCCTCTGTGTCCTCTGCGCTCGGTTTGCTCAAAGGAGGTCGGGTATGGTTGAACGGCGGGTGGCGGTGCTGGGTGGGGGGAATACGGGTTTCGCGCTGGCGGCGAATTTGCAGTTGCGCGGCTTCGCGGTCACGCTCTGGGAGATTCCCGCGCACGCTGAGACGCTCGCGCCGCTGAAAGAGGGGGCGATTCGCCTCACGGGCATCGCCGAGCAGGGGATCGCCCGCCTTCACCATGTCAGGACCGACATTGCTGAGACGATGGATGCGAACGATCTGCTGATCGTGCCGGTGCCATCATACGCGCACCGGGCATTTGCGGCGGCATGCGTGCCGCATCTGCGGCCGGGGCACATCGTCGTGCTGACGCCGGGGAACATGGGCACGCTCGCCTTCGCGCAAGCGGCGCGGGCGGCAGGGAGACTGGATGGCGTTATCATCGCGGAGGCCGATACCGCGCCGTATGTCTGCCGCAAAATCGCACCGGATCATGTCCATATCTGGGGCGTCGTCTCCGGCCTCGGCGTCGCCGCCTTCCCCGCGCAAGAGAATGACCGCCTGCTCGCACTGCTGGCGGATGTCTTCCCCGGTGTCCGCGCCTATCCGCATGTCGTCGCCTGCGGCCTCTCGGCGGGCAACCCGATTTTGCATCCCGCCGGCGTACTCCTGAACGCGGGGCGCGTCGAATACGCGCGGGGCGATTTTTACTTCTACGAGGAGGGCGTGACGCCCGGCGTCGTGCGGGCCATCAAGGCGGTGGACGCCGAACGGCTGGCGGTCGGCGTGCGGCTCGGCCTGACGCTGGAGCCGGTCGAGGAGGCGTACTGGCGGGCGGGGTTCGGCCCGCGCGGTGATCTCTGGGCGACGATCAACGGCAGCCGGATGCTCACGCAACTGCGCGCCCCCGGCTCACTCGATAGCCGCTGGCTCCTCGAAGACATCCCGTACGGGATCGCAACGTGGGCCGCTCTCGGCACGCAATTTGATGTCCCGACGCCCGTGATGTCGGCACTCACCGATCTCGGCGCGGCGGTCACGGGCCAGAACCTCCGCGCCGCCACCCGCACCCCCGCCGACCTCGGCATCGCGCACCTCAACCGCGACGCCCTGACACATTACTTGGCAACGGGAGAAACCAAGTGAACCGCAAAGACGCAAAGAGCGCAAAGGACGCAAAGAAATCAAAAAGATTTCTGGGGCGATGTGGCAGCGGTACGATGCATCGCTGAACGCCTCTCTGTACCCTTTTCCCCTTTTCTTTTATTCTCTTTGCGTCCTTTGCGCTCTTTGCGTCTTTGCGGTTCAATCGTTTTCAGGAGGTGATGGCATGCAGTACCGGACACTGGGCAAGACGGGCGAGCGGGTGAGTGCGATCGGGCTGGGCGGGGCGCATATCGCGCGGCCGCAGGACCCGGCAGAGACGACCCGCCTGATTCACGCCGCGATTGACGCCGGCATGACGTTCATGGACAACTGCTGGGATTATCACGGCGGGCAGGCGGAAGTGAAGATGGGCCATGCCCTGCGCGGCGGCTATCGCGAGCGCGTCTTTTTGATGACCAAGATTGACGGTCAATCGCGCGAGGCCGCCGCCGGACAGATAGATCAATGCCTCGAACGATTGCAGACCGATCACATAGACCTGATCCAACTGCATGAGATGATCCGCATGGACGACCCGGAGCGCGTCTTCGCCCCGAACGGCGCGGTCGAGGCGCTCGTCGCGGCGCGCGAGGCCGGTAAGATTCGCTATATCGGCTTCACCGGCCACAAGGACCCGCGCATCCACCTGAAGATGCTCAATCAGGGGTTCGATTTCGACACCGTCCAGATGCCGCTCAACGTCATTGACTACCACCACAACAGTTTCCAGGCGCTCGTCCTGCCCGTGCTCGTCGAGCGCGAGATCGGCGTGCTTGGCATGAAGCCGCTCGCCTCCGGTCGCCTCCCGAAAGAAGGGACGATCACGGCGGAGGAATGCCTCCGCTACGCCCTCTCCCTGCCGACCTCCGTTGTCATCACCGGCTGCGAGAACGCAGGCGATCTGGAGCAGGCCCTCCGCGTCGGCGACACCTTCAGCCCGATGAGCAGAGCGGAGATGGACGAACTCCAGCAGCGTGCCACGTCCGTGGACGGCGCGGACGGCGGCATGATCGAAGGCTGGAAGACGACCGGCGATTTCGACGGTACCGTCAAGAACCCGCACTGGATGACGACCGCGAGCGTGACGGCGGATTGACCTAACCCCCCGGCCCCCTTCCCGCGAGGAAGGGGGGTGACTCATCGCAATGCCGAGACGTTTTGCGGAACGCCCGAACCTCTCGGAGGCTCACTCCCCCTTCCTCGCGGGAAGGGGGCCGGGGGGTTAGGTTTCCCCTCTTGGCGGCCGGTGATTTCGCGCGTACACTCCTGTGGCAAGAGGTCTGTTCGTACACAAGCCGAGGGTGAGAACCAAATGGCGATGTATGACCGCTTTGCGCTTTCTCCCGAACCCGATGACGTTTCGATTCAGGATCGTGATCTGCTCATTCGGATGTCCGCGTATCTCGACACGATCGAGACGCGCGTGCGGCAGGGGCAGGGATGGTTCATCTTCAACGCCGACCGGGCGCGCGCGGCGCGGATCGCGCAGTACGTCCTCGCCGGATTGCGGCTGCACGCGCCGCTCATCTCACACTTCCTGATGACGTGGCGCGATTTCGCCCTCAATGCCTATATCACCCAGGTCGCCTTGCCGCGTGAGGAGCAGGAAGAGCCGCCCGTGCCGGAGAGCCGCCGCGATCACGAGCAGCGCATTGCCCGCCGCGTTTCGCGCGAGGCGTACTGGCGCGCGCTGAATGTGGATGTCCTCGTCCTACTCGATCTTGCCCCCGCGCATGCGCACGAAACCACCTTTTTGGAAGGCATCCTTGCCAGCCGCCACATGCTGCATCTGCCGACCGTACTGACGACGCCCCATATGCCCGATGGCCTGAAAACGGCGATAGACGCGGTGGACAGCGAAGGCGGAGCGTGGGAGCAACTCTGGGGCCGGATGTACGAAACGAGCCTGATCGCGGTGTGAGTGAACCATCGCCACGCGTGGCTATCTGCTGGCATTCCTGTTGCGACTATTCGATGCCTGCGGCGGTTTCGTGGCGTAGGAACGTCTGTCAACTCGGATGTCATCGCATCGTCGGCGAACTCAGTCAACCGATTGCGCGGCTCTGGACGTTAACGGAGGAGATGGTTCGGCGTTCGATGTTTGGAGTTTGAAGGAGAGATTCTCGCAATCACTTCAAACATCGAACGCCGAACGCCTTGCACTCTCTCGATAATCGCGGTAGCGTACCGATGCAGCATGGGTGCGGCGCATCATGAATACAGGCGGACACGATGGATGGGAGAGTGTCCCAGCACCCAACGGCACTGGCGATGTCCACGTTTGGCGGTAGCAGACGGCGGGTCGTGACAGTCACGCATGCATCCTCCCGCCGCTCCTTCGATAGGGTATCTGCCATGTTTCAGTCCTCACCCGGCCTTGCGACCGGATGCAGCCGCGTAACTCGACGAGTTTATCAGCGGTGCGAATACGTTTCAATTCTCATCCGGCCTTGCGAGCGGCGCCGTGGGATGGTCATGGCGTATGCACTCCTGCTCGCGCTGCTCGGATCGCTGCTGATCGTGCCGGGGGTCGCGGCAGAAGACGCGACCTTCTTGACCGCGCCCGGCGGCCCGTGGCAGCACGACGATACGACCTATTTCTCGATCAACTACATTAGGCGGGACGCGGTCGCGGCGCAGGTAGCCATCTACAAGCAGATCGCCGACCCCGTCTACGAGATGGAAACAAACATCTTCGATGGGTCACAACTCGTGCCCCGGCCGGTACCGCTCTACTTGTATACCGACCTGTCGCAGTTCATCACTGCCGTACCCGCCGCGCAGGCGGACCAGAACCTCTACAGCGGCGTGGACAGTAACGGCGTCTACCTCTGCGTGCCGCGCATCGGCACCCTCAACGCGTCGGCGCTGACGCTCAATCTCCGTATGCTCCTTACACAGGAAATCGCCGCGACGATGAGCGGCGGCAACCTGCCTCCCGGTCTTCTCTACGGCACTGCACTGTACGGGGAAGCGCCTCCGGCGGAATTGCCCGCGCTCGTCGCGACGGTCGGCAAACAGATGAATACCGACCACCTCACGGATTGGCCGACGCTTTTTGCAAGTGCCGACACTGCACTCGCCGGGCAGCAGTATAGCGTTGTCTCCTTTCTGATTGATACGTACGGGTTCCGCCAATACCACGACTTCCTCACGGCGCTCGGCAAACCCGAAGCAGCGAAGGATTGGCGGCAGGCACTGCAAATCGCCTACAAGGCTGAAGGGAGCGCGGCCGCGACGACGCTCGAAGTGAAGTGGAAGGCGTATCTCCCGCAGTTCCTCAGCGACCTCTGGCAGCACAATCAGTTTATGTATTACAACATTGATGAGGCGACGCAACTCGTCGGCGTCGGCCAGTATGCACAGGCGGTCACGCTGCTGACCCCGGCGATCGCTTTCCTCCAGCAGACGGGCACGCCGAAGCGCGCCGCCGAGGCGCAGGCGCTCCTCGCCAGGGCGCGCGCCGGAGCGGACGCGGAAGCGCGCGTGCGCGACGCGCAGCAAGCGCTGGAGGCGAACGACTACGCCCGCACCAACGACTTGATTAAGCAGGCGTCTGACCTCTATACCGCGATACCGGACGCCAAGCCACCGCTCCTCCTTATCCAATACCAACAACGTGCGGCGCGCGGCGTGCAGGCGACCAGCGACCTGACCAGGGCGGAATCGCAGATCAATGGCTGGGACGTTATCCACGCCCGCCAGAACGCCAATCGCGCCTATGGCGCCTTCACGGAGTTCGGCAATGCCCCGCTTGCCGACCGCGCGCAAGCGGTGATGGAGCGCGCGAACCAGCGCATCAGAGTGGCGGCCATCACGGTGATCGGTGTGGGGCTGGCAATCCTGCTCGGCGGTTTCGCCGTCATCGCCCTGCGGCGCGGAAGACGGCAGCAGTTACCCGCGCTCCCGCCGTTGGAGTAACGAGTACTGAGTACTGAGTACTGAGTAATCAGAAACGAGAATTTCGTGGCGACTGAGCAGCGTAAACTTCATATACCGCTCGCCGGTTCGAGACAGCGAAGGATGCACATCGCGCCGCAATCACTGCGGGATGACCGGCAATCGGCACGCCGTACTCAATACTCAGTCCTCAGTACTCGCGCCTTACCCGTCGCGTGGCGCGCCCTCTGGTTTCCGTTCTGGTTCGGCACCGATCTGCGGCCCCCGGCGCTGCCCCGGCGGGGGATGGCCGATAATCGCCTGACCGTCCTGCGACGCGGGTTGGAGGCGACGCGCTTCGTCCAGTGGATGCTGGAAATTCAGGATCGCATCTGGCGGCAGCGATTGCTCCTGATCGCCCTGCGGGCCTTCTGGCTCAGTGCGCTCGTGGCGATTCTCGTCTGCCTCGGCGCGATCGCCAGAGGGACGCAGCCGGCAACGGCGGCAATCGCCGCGCCCGTCGGGATCATCGCCGCATTCGCCTTCGTCTATGCCTGGTTGCAGCGCCCGACCCGCATGGGCATCGCGCGCTTTCTCGACCAGGGCTACGCGCTGGACGCGACGCTCGCCACCAGCCTTGAACTCGCGCAGGGTGAGATGGATAGCCACCTCGCACCCAACCTTCTCAATCATGCCGCCCGCACCGCCTATCGCATTGGCCGAACGAAGCGCCTGCGCCTGCATCGTATCGTGCGCGAGCAGGTGATGGCACTAGGGCTGGCAATCATCACCCTCGGCGTCGTCCTGCTCCTCCTCGTCTCCAACACGCTCAACCGGCACGCCTTCGTGCCCGTGCCGAAGTTGCCGGGCATCACCCAGCAACAGCAGAACAGTGTGGACACGAGCGGCAATCCGACGCCGCTCGCCGATCAGCAATTGACGCCGGAGCAGTTGCAGCAACTCGCCGTGCAATCCGCGCAGGCGCAGCAAGACCTCCAGCGGCTGGCGAACTCGCTGAGCGACAACTCCACGACCAAGCAGGCGTCACAGGACATTCAGAATGGCAACTACAGCGCTGCTTCGCAGGACTTGCAGCAGGTGGCGAGCAATCTCAATCAGACCTCACCGGACGCGCAGAAAAATATCGCCAGCGATCTCCAGCAGGCGGCGAACCAGAACACTCCCGGCAACCAGCCCCTCACCGACGCGGAAAAGAACGCCTCTCAGGCGCTCATGCAGGGCAATAGCAATGACGCGACGCAATCCGTCCGCAACCTCGCCAATCAGGTACAGCAGACGGGTGGCCAGGTGAAGTCCCAGCAAGACCTCTCCGCCGCGATCCAGGACGCGCAGCAGCGCGCGAATAGCAGCCAGCAGGGTCAACAAGGTCAACCGGGTTCGCAGGGGCAGCAGGGGCAACAAGATAGCAACGGAAAGCCGCAAAACGCCTCCGGTCAGAGTCCGAGCAACCAGAATGGTCCCGGCGCGGGCCTCGGCCAGCCCGTCCCCTATCAGCCGGGCGATCCGACACAAGTGCAGAACCTCGGTAATGCGGGCAATCCCCTGCCACTCACGGGCCAACCGAACGGTCAGTCCCAGCCCCTTCCCGGCGGCACGGGTAATCCACAGAGTCTCGGTAATGCCCCCGGTGGCGGCAACAGCGCCCCGCAATCCGGCCAGCAAGGCAGCGTAGATCAGGCCAGCCCGGACGCCAACCGCGTCCCGCGCGACCGCCGCGATGTCGTGCAGGGCTACTTCACACAGCCGGGACCGTAGGGGCAGGACTAAGGACTACGTGGGGAATGGCGCTCGACTATCGGACGGTGTATAGGGGATACGGTAGAAGTATGGTGGCAACGCGCGGCGACAAAAAACGTAGTCCTGAATCCTCAGTCCTTAATCCTCCACTCTTGGATGAGGCATTCCTTCGCCGCCTTGAGCGGCTGCAACTACGATCGCGCCGGTCGTTCACGCATGGCATCGCGGGGGAACATCGCAGTATTCGCCGGGGCGCGTCACCGGAGTTCGCGGACTACAAACCCTATACGCCGGGCGACGATTTCCGCCGCGTGGACTGGAACATCTACGCCCGCATGGGTGAGATGTTCGTGCGGTTGAGCGAGGTAAATATTGATCTCGCCGTCCATCTGCTCGTGGATCGTTCCCGCTCGATGGATTGGGGCGAGCCGAACAAATTTCTCTACGCCAAGCGGGCAGCGGCGGCGCTCGGCTACCTCGCCCTCGCCGGTTTCGACCGCGTGACCGTTGCGCCCTTCGTCGGTGAACCGGGGCGGACGCTTGGCCCGCTGCAAGGCCGCTCGCGCGCGGCGGGTCTCTTCCAGTTCCTTGCCGCGCTCCCGCCGGATGACGGGGCGACCGATCTCGCCCGCACACTGCGCGCCTACGTGAACACGAGCCGCCGACCCGGCTACCTCGTCCTCTTCTCCGACCTGCTCACGACGACGAGCATGGAGCAGGCGTTCGCGATCCTGATCGAGCGGGGATGGCAGGTCGTCATTCTCCACACCCTTTCGCCGTGGGAACTCCATCCGACGCTCGATAACGATGTCGAGTTGGAGGACGCGGAGAGCGGAGAGCGCATCCGCATCCGCCCGACGACCGAGACGTTCGCCACCTACCAGGAACGCTTCGACGGCTGGCTGGCGGAGGTCGAGAGGTACTGCAAGCGGTACAACATTACCTATGTCCGCGTCCCGACGGATATTCCCTTCGAGGACCTGGCGACCCGCACGCTGATCGCGCAGGGGGTACTGGAATGATCTTTCTCGCCCCACTGGCGCTGCTCGGCCTCGTCGCGCTGCCACTCATCTACGCCCTCTACATGCGCGAAGATGCGCCGGACACCTTTCCGGTGCCGACGCTCCGCTTCTGGTCGGAGGCGACGAGCGAGCGGGGCCGCCGCTTCCATCGCCGCCGCCCGCCGCTTACCTGGCTGATGCTCGCGCAGATGCTGATCGCACTAATCCTCGTCGGCGCGCTCGCCCGGCCACTCCTCAATGTCGGCTTCCTGCGCCCCTCTGGGGGTGCGCGGCAACTCTTCATCGTCCTCAACGGCGGATCGAGCATGGGCGCGACGGACATTGCCCCAAGCCGCTTTGCGAAGGCGAAGGAGCGCGCGGCGACCCTGATCGGTGGCCTCGCCCCCGACGAAACGGCGACCGTGATGGCGCTCGGCAGCGAAGTGCGGATGCTCGGCGCGGGCGATGGCACGGAGCAACTGGCGCTCAAAGAGAAGGTGAACGCGCTCGCCCTCCCCGGCGGACACGCGGATTTCCAGGACGCGCTCGGCGTCCTCCGCCCGCTCCTCGACCCGCAACAACGCAACGAAGTTGTCGTCATTACGGATGGCAACTTGCTCGGCGCCGACACGCTCAACCCGAACGACAAACTGCCCGCCTCCATCCGCGTCGAGAATGTGACGCAGGGCGAGAACCCGGCGGCGACAGCGAATGTCGCGATCACTCAGGCATCTACCCGCGTCTCACAGACCAACGCGGATCAGGAGGAGTTCTTCACGCGGATCGCCAATTATGCTGACACCCCCGCGACGGTGACGCTTCGTCCCTCCTTCAATGACATCGCCTCCGCCGAAGAAAACGTGACGAT
>JALYUS010000317.1 GCA_030853625.1 Chloroflexota bacterium | reverse complement strand
TGGACGACCGACCGCTGACCACCCGTGGCGCAGACGATTCCTTCCTCCCCGACCGCGATCTGTCTCCACCGCAAAATCGTAAGGCGCACCCAAGGCGCACCCGTGCGTTGCCGCTTGCTGGATACCTGCGATAGGATGGTGTAGCCTAGGCGTACGCAGAACCCCTTGGTGGCGACGAAGCATCCATGAAAGAGGATCATCGAATATGACCGACACTGCGAACGACATTGGTGTGCAGCAAGCCGTACAGATCGCCCGAGAGCAAATGAGACAGGTCTTCGGAAACGTCGAGGATCTGCAACTCGAAGAGGTCGAACAATCGCCAGATGAGTCGAAGTGGCTTGTCACGCTCAGCTTCTTGCGCGTTGATCCGACATCAGACTCATTTATGCAGACTGTTGCATCTCTAAGGTCACCTAAGACTCGGGTTTATAAGATTGTTACGGTGGATGCCAAATCCGGCAATGCCAGGTCCGTGAAAATCAGAAAGTTGTGAAGCAGGAGATCCTCGCCTCTGTTGTGCATTGCCTATCTGGGGGTGTGACTCTCGATAGTAATCTACTTCTATTGCTTCTCGTTGGTGATGTACTTCCTGCCCGTCTGGGGAGCCATAAACGGCTCAACATATTCATTCCACCTGATTACGAGCGTCTCAAAGAGGTACTTTCACCTACTAATGGCAATATCGTGGTCACGGATACCGTCCTTGCAGAGACAAGCAACTTCCTCGGTCAGTCCTTGTCCGATGAAGAGACGAGCGAAGTCCGCAAATACCTCATGCAAAGCATTAGTATAGGACAGTTTGTGTACCGCGCTGTACCGATTCCTATTCTTGCATCTATCCCAAGCATTGACGAGGTGCGCAGGTTCGGTATCGCCGACGCCGCATTGATTGCGCTTGCTCGCACGGGATGCCTCATTATTACGGTCGACGGTGGGCTGGCTATCCACATCGAGCGAACCATCGGGCCTTTTTCACTCAACTACAACCATTTTCGATGCACCGAAGATGGTGACGATAACTGGTGATGGCGGCACTACCGCTCTACTGGCGATACGCCACAATGCCACTCGACCATCACGTGACCAAACCGTGACTAAGAGGTCTACAAACCAGAGGTCCCCTCTATCTGGCATATGAGTTTTCTTGCTATAGCAAGGGAAAATGGAGCGGGAGATGGGATTCGAACCCACGACAGCCTGCTTGGAAGGCAGGAACTCTACCGCTGAGTTACTCCCGCACGAGCGCTATTCTCGCACTGCCACGCAGAATTCGCAATGGCCGATTGACGCATGGAGCGGCACGACCGCATACTGCGATGCAGTGGGGATGCCTGTCTGTTCCCGCGCACGGAAGGATGCCGGTTGTCTCGTCCGCTCATTGCCGCGATCATTTTCGTCGCAACGCTCGGTTGCACGCTCTTTTTCGTGTGGCAGGTGCGACGGATCGCCGTGCGCCTCGGTCTGTTCGGCCGGATGGGCGACCGGCATCTCCATACGCGCGCGATCCCGCGCCTTGGCGGCGTCGGTATTTTCCTCGGTTTCTTCATTGGCGTCGCGCTCTCGTTCGCCCTCCCGGTGACGCGGTTCCCGATTGAAGTGGCGCGCATCGTCCTCATGCTCGTCGCCGGTACGGTGATCTTCTTCGTGATGCTGGCCGACGATCTGGTCGAACTGGCGGCCTTTCCCCGCTTGCTCTGGCAGTTTGGCGCGGCGGCGCTCGTCGTGCTCCCGCGGCTGCGCGGGCCGAGTTCCGGGATCGTCATTGATTCGGTGCCGAACCCCTTTCATCTCCGCGTGACGGAATCGCTTGCCTTGCCGCTCGCGGTCGCCATTCCGTTCACCCTCCTGTGGATCGTCGGCATGACGAACGCGATTAACTGGATTGACGGCGTGGATGGCCTGTCGAGCGGGATCGTCTTCATCGCCAGCGCGGTGCTCTTTGTCCACACCTATTTTCGCCCGCCCGGCAACCCGCAGTTCACGATCTCGCTTCTGCCGCTCGCCCTCGGCGCGGCCGTGCTCGGTTTTCTGCCCTTCAACTGGCATCCGTCGCGGATCATTATGGGGGATTGCGGGGCGATGTTCCTCGGTTTCGCCCTCGCCGTCGCCTCGATCATCGGCGGTGCGAAGATCGCGACGACGCTGCTCGTGCTCGTCGTGCCGCTGCTCAATATTGCCTGGGTGATCCTCGACCGGTTGCGACACGGCGCGAATCCGATGCGTGCGGATCGCCGCCATCTCCACGACCGGCTGCTCGACATCGGCTGGTCGCAGCGGGTGGTCGCAACGGCGGCCTACGGGATTTGCGCGCTCTTCGGCGCAATCGCGCTTCTGTTCGACAAGCTGGTGAAGTTCTATGTCTTCACCGCCCTGGCGGTCATGCTGATTGTGGCGCTGATTGTCCTCGTGCTGCGGGGGCCGTCGCAGACGAAATCGGCACAGGCAGATTACGGAGAAAACGCGCTGTCCGTGCCCGATCCGGCGGCGCCGATTCGTCACCTGCGCCGCTGATTCATGATCGAGCGAAAAGAGCATGGAACGGGTTCGCTCCGTTTACCGCCGTTCATCAAGATCGTTGAGCCGCACGCCGTAGGCGGATTCCAGCGCGCGGGCGAGGGCATCCAAATCCACCGGAATCGTCGGTGGTTCCGGCAACGCCCGCGCGGTCGAGGATGGGTCCTTGAGGCCGCTCGATGTCCCGATGACGACGACCGTTCCATTCGTCTCCGCCGCGATTCGCCGCGCCACCGCGACGCCGACGACCGAGGCCGCTTCGAGGTAGAGGCCGGTTTCGCTGGCGAGGCGCCGTTGCATCGGCAGGATGTCTGATTCCGCGACGGAGCGCGCGTCCCCATCGGCATCACGGAGCGTTTGCCATGCTTGCCTGCTCGCCGTCCCGCCACCGATGGAGAAGGCCGCTGATGGTGTCGCCGTCACCTGCTCCGGGCCACCATGCGCGAGGGCATGAGCGTACGGGGCCGAGTTCGCGGGTTCGGCGACGATCATGCGGGGCAGATGGGCGATCACGCCGGCCGCATGCAGACGCTGGAAACCGCGCCAGATGCCGGTGAGGTTGTCTCCGTATGAGGTCGGGACGACGACCGCTGCCGGTGCGTCGCCGCGATCGCGGACGATCTCATAGGCAATCGTCGTGTACCCCTCGATGCCGTACGGGTTCGACCCGACCGGCGGGTCGGTGACATTGGTACCGGGGAACCATCCGTACCGCTCGATACCGAGCGCGGCGATTGCGCGCCGGTTTGCGCCACCATCAAGGCGACACAGGAGCGCGCCATACGCCCCCATAAAGGTCTGCATCGTCGTCGGCACGTCCGTGCCCGTGAACAGCACGCAGTGCATCCCGGCGCGGGCCGCGTAGGCAGCAAGCGCGGCCCCGGCATTGCCCGTGGACGCGCCGACGACGGTCCGGTATCCGCGCGACTGCGCGACGGTGACGGCGACGGTCATCGCGCGGTCCTTATGGCTCCATGTTGCGTTGCGTGATTCATCTTTCAAATAGAGAGAGCCGCGTTCGGAGGGGATGGCGATCAGCGGCGTATTGCCCTCGCCAATTGTGACGGGTTCGATGTCGTCGCCCACCGGCAGGAGCGCCTGGAAGTCCCAGAGATCGCGACGCCGGGCAAAGGCCGCTGCGAATGCCTCGCGCGTGAACGTACCCTCCGGGTAGACCGGGATGAGATTGACGTGCATGCCCTCCACCCGCGCCGCTGGATCACCGTAGGCGAGCAGGCACACATCATCAAGCGGGTACGCTTTTCCACTGGCCGGGCTGACGAGGTGAAGTGGAACGGGCATCGCGTTCTCCCTGCTTTACCACTGATATGAGGTCGCTGAACAGGATTGCGCCGCTGATGATCGCGGCAAGGACGATGCGTGGGTTCGTCCGTATCGCCCGGCGCAGATCGCCGCGAAGCAGTGCTGATGCGGCGCGCGTCATGCCGCACGCAGGACACGGGCGGCGGATACAGGTGCTGATCAGACAGATCGGTGGACCGTGCGCCAGACGATCCGGCCCGATGAGCGCGAGCGTTGCGCCTAGCGCAAGCGCGCCCCAGAGACGCCCGCGCGGTGAGGAGCCGGAGACCGCTTCCCAGACAATCGCCGGGACGATGCCCTCAATCGCGGAGCGGGCGGCCCTGGGCATCCGGCAGTTTCTTCGTTGCGATCAGAATAAGATCAATGAGCCACCAGATGCCGCATCCACCGAGCGTGAGCAACTTCAGGACGCCGAGACCCGTGTAGCCGAGGTAGAACCGATCGACGCCAAGCCCGCCCAGGAGAACACTGAAGACGAGCGCCGTCGTGAAATCCTTGTCGGACCAGCCGCCGTAGGGATCGCCATAGGGATTTGGCTGCTGCCCGTAGGGCGGCTGGCCATACGGTGGTTGCTGCGGATTCTGATCGCCGGGCGGCTGGGAATAACTCATGACGCACTCCTCTCGCTTCCAGAAGCAGAGCGATGAAGCAATCCTGCCATGCACGTCCCGCTCGCCTTCATCGAACGACCTGCGTGCATGCTAATCGGTTGACACGACGCGAGTATAGTCGGTGTACTCGTTCGGACGCAACGGCACGAAGGTTCGGAACGGGACAGAGAGCGGACGAACTCAGGTATGTCCCGATGTCAGCAGACCCCCTTGACACATGCGTACGAACACGTATAGTGGACAGAGAACGGATGTTCTTTCCACCGATGCGCGGGCGGGAGGCAATGCGGGATGTGCAGAAACATCAGGACACTCTACAACTTCGAACCGGCGGCTACGGAGGAAGAGATGGTCGCCGCATCGCTGCAATTCGTGCGGAAGATCAGCGGTTTCAATACGCCCTCGAAGGCAAACGAGGCGGCCTTCTCTGCGGCGGTTGAGGAGATCGCCGCGACCTCGCGCCGACTTCTCACCACGCTCGAAACACGTGCAGCGCCGAAGAGCAGGCAAGAAGAGACCGCGCGAGCCAGGGCACGTTCCGTGCAACGATTCGGCACATGAACAGATCGCTCCGGAGCGCTACGGCGACACGCAACGACGCAGCCGAACAGGCGCGCCAGATGGTGGAGGCGGTCTACCGCGACGAGTCACGCCGCGTCTTCGCCACGCTCATCCGCCTGCTCGGCGACTTCGACCGCGCCGAGGACGCGTTGCACGATGCCTTCCGGGCGGCACTGGAGCAATGGACGCGGGATGGTGTACCCGCGAATCCCCGGGCGTGGCTCGTTTCGACCGGTCGCTTCAAGGCCATTGACGCCCTGCGCCGTCGCGCCCGGTTCGACGCCTCGCTGGCGGCGCTCGCCGAGAATCTCGACACCGGCACGAGTGATTTCGCGGTGGGAGATGATGCGGGCGTCGAGGACGACCGCCTGCGACTGATCTTCACCTGCTGCCATCCCGCCCTGCCGCCGGACGCGCGGATCGCGCTAACGCTACGCGAGGTTTGCGGCCTGACGACTGAGGAGATCGCCCGCGCCTTCCTCACCCCGCCACCGACACTGGCGCAGCGCATCGTGCGCGCTAAGGCGAAGATCCGCGACGCGCGTATCCCCTATCAGGTACCGTCACGGGGCGATCTGCCAGACCGGCTGGAGACCGTCCTCCATGTGATCTACCTTGTGTTCAATGAGGGATATGCCGCCGCATCGGGTGATTCGCTGACGCGCCCCGACCTCTCGGGCGAGGCGATCCGCCTAGCGCGGCTCCTGATCGAACTGCTCCCGGAACCGGAAGTGGAGGGCCTCCTCGCGCTGATGCTGCTGCACGAATCGCGGCACGTGGCGAGGGCCACGCCGGAAGGAGACGTGATTCTGCTGGAGGAGCAGGATCGCTCGCGCTGGAATCAGCATCAGATCGCGGAGGGGGCGGCGCTGGTGGAACGGGCGCTCGTGTCGCGCCGGTTCGGCCCGTATACCCTCCAGGCGGCGATCGCGGCGGTGCATGCCGAGGCCCCCACCGCCGCTGCGACGGACTGGAACGAGATCGTCGGGCTGTACGACGCGCTGGCGCAGTGGGAGCCGTCGCCGGTGGTCGCGTTGAACCGCGCCGTGGCAGTGGCGATGCGCGATGGCCCGGCAGCCGGTCTCGCCCTAATCGACGCCCTGCTGGCACGCGGCGATTTGACCGACTACCACTTCGCGCACGCGGCGCGGGCGGACCTGTGCCGCCGGTTAGGGAGAACGGCGGACGCCCGCACCTCCTACGAACGCGCGCTCGGCCTCGTGCGGCAGGAGCCGGAGCGACGATTCCTCGCGCAGCGGCTGGCCGCGCTTCGAGACTGAAACGGATGGCGCGGGGCGCCCGCGAGCGTCGCCGCCCGATTATGTCGAATGCGGGCTGCGCCGAACGACTATTCACTGCCGAAGCCGTGTCGCCACACAGCGACCGTTCGCACCGATGGTGGAGACCGCAGGAAGAAAGGAGTCATGGATGAGTGGAGTACGAGTCCTGGTTGGCACGCGCAAGGGCGCGTTCATCTTGACAGCGGACGGCACGCGCGAGCGATGGGAGATCAGCGGCCCCCATTTTGCGGGCTGGGAGATCTACCACCTCAAAGGCTCGCCGGTTGACCCGAACCGGCTCTATGCGTCGCAGTGCAGCGGCTGGTTCGGGCAGATGATCCAGCGCTCCGACGACGGCGGTCAGACGTGGAAGCCGGTCGGGAACCAATTCACCTACGACGGCGCTCCCGGCACGCATCAGTGGTACGACGGCACGCAGCATCCCTGGGAGTTCGCGCGCGTCTGGCATCTCGAACCGTCCTTGACCGACCCGGAGACGGTGTACGCCGGGGTGGAAGACGCGGCGCTGTTCCGCTCCGCCGATGGTGGGCAGACGTGGCAGGAACTCTCCGGGCTGCGCGACGCCTCGGGGCATCTCTGGCAACCGGGCGCCGGTGGGATGTGCCTGCACACAATTGTGCTGGACCCGAGTGATCCCGCGCGGATCTTCGTCGCGATCTCGGCGGCGGGCGTCTTCCGCACCGACGATGGCGGCACGACGTGGCGACCTGTGAACCACGGCCTGCGCTCCGACTATATCCCCGACCCGGTTGCCGACATCGGCCACTGTGTCCACAGCGTCGCGATGCACCCGTCGCGTCCGGGCGTGCTGTTCATGCAAAAGCACTGGGACATCATGCGCAGCGACGACGCCGGCGAGTCGTGGCGCGAGGTGAGCGGCAATTTGCCGAGCGACTTCGGCTTCCCGATCGCTGTCCACGCACATGAGCCGGAGACGATCTATGTCGTCCCGATCACGAGCGACTCCCAGCATTATCCCCCTGATGGGAAGTTGCGCGTCTACCGCAGCCGGACGGGCGGGAACGAGTGGGAAGCGCTCACGAATGGCCTGCCGCAACACGACTGCTACGTCAATGTACTGCGCGACGCGATGGCCATTGACACGCTTGATGCGTGCGGCGTGTACTTCGGCACCACGGGCGGGCAGGTCTACGCATCCGCCGATGCCGGGGACACCTGGGCCTCCATCGTCCGCGATCTCCCGGCCGTGCTGTCCGTCGAAGTGCAGACACTGCAATGATTCGCGTCGAACTGCCGCTCCACCTGCGGACCCTGGCGCGCGTCGCCGGAGAGGTGGACCTGCACCTTGAGGGGGCGGCGACGCAGCGTTCAGTCCTCGACGCCCTCGAGTCCGCCTATCCGATGCTGCGCGGGGCGATCCGCGATCACGTCACGCAGCAGCGCCGTCCGTTCCTGCGGTTCTTCGCCTGCGGGCAGGATCTCTCTCACGAGTCACCGGACACCCCACTCCCCGACGCGGTCGCGGCGGGGGTCGAGCCGTTTCTGGTCATGGGAGCCATCGCGGGTGGCTAGCCCAGCGGGAATGGAGACATTCACATGAAATACATGCTGCTGGTTTACGGAGATGAAAAGGCCTTGAGCGAGACCGAGCGGCAGCAGTGTTATGGGGAGTCTGCGCAGATTGCGCGGCAGATCAATCAGACTGGGCAGTACCTGGGCGCATCACCGCTGCACTCGACAGCGACAGCGACCAGTGTCCGGGTGCGCGAGGGCAAACGCTTCGTGACCGACGGCCCGTTCGCGGAGACGAAGGAGCAACTGGGCGGTTACTTCCTGATTGACGCGAGCGATCTCGATACGGCAATCGAAATCGCCGGTCGCATCCCCGGTGCGAGCATCGGCACCGTCGAAATCCGACCATTGGTGGAGATCGCGGGACTGCCAACCGATGCGTGCCCATAGTCCAAAGTCCATTAAG
>JALYUS010000250.1 GCA_030853625.1 Chloroflexota bacterium | reverse complement strand
GTGGAAGAAGCGGTGGTCCGGCTCGATCGCAATGTCAATCCCCGCCTGGCGCTGGAAGCGATGGTGATTGCATGGCAAAGATAGGCACGCGCGCGGGCGATACCTGGACACCGGTCGCGCCGGAGGCATACCGGAAGAAGCGATGCGGCGGCGGTAGTTGTGGCAGCCACGGCGGCACGAGCGGCGGCGGATGCGGCCACAAGAGCGCGGACGGCGCGGACAGTTGCGGCGATTGCCACTCCTGCCCCGTCTCCTCGATGACGGAGATGGATCGGGAGAATGTCCACCGCGCGCTGATGAAGGCGGGCTATGCCGGCGATCGTGACCACGTCCCGCAGTTGCCGGACAATTGGGAGCACGACGCGGACGATGGGAGCGCCGCGCCGGAGGCGACCGGCGGCATGACCCGCGACACGATGGACACCTCCACTCACATGAGTGTCGAGGACGTGGAAGCGACGGGTGGCCCCGGCGGAACGCAACCCGTGATCGCCGTCCGCTTCCCGGACAGCGGCAAACTCTACTACTTTGATCCAGTGGACCTCGATCCACGCGTCGGCGAGTGGGTTGTCGTCGAGACGCCGCGCGGCCGGGACGCTGCGAAGGTGCTCGTCGCGCGCCATCAAGTCGTGCTGAACAAGAATGCCGAGCCGCTCAAGCCCGTTATCCGCATGATTACGCCGGATGAGTTGGCGCGCATGGAGCGGCTCGGCGATGAGGCGGCACATGCCCTGCGTGTCTGCGCCGAGAAGGCCGAGGATGCACGCCTGCCGATGAAACTGGTCACAGCGGAATACTCCTTCGACGCCTCGCGCATCACCTTCTACTTCACGTCCGAGAGCCGTGTGGATTTTCGCACCCTCGTGCGCGATCTCGCCACCGAGTTCCGCACGCGCATCGAACTGCGGCAGGTCGGCGCGCGGGACGAGGCGCGATTGCTTGGCGGCGTCGGTCGGTGTGGCCTGACGCTCTGCTGCGCGACCTGGCTGCCGGATTACCCGCCGACGACCATCAAGCAGGCAAAAGAGCAGGATCTGCCCCTCAACCCGGCGAAGATCTCCGGTGTCTGCGGGCGGCTCCTTTGCTGCCTCTCGTACGAATACGACACCTATGTCGCCCTGCGCCGCAACCTGCCGCGTATCGGTCAGCGCCTCCCAACGCCGGAAGGCGAGGGGCGCGTGATCGCCGTGCAGGTCCTGAAGCAGGCAGTGCGCGTCGCGCTCGATGCGGGCGGCACGACTGAAGTGGAGATCGGCGACGCGACGGACCGGCAGTGGCAAGGTGAGGCGATCACCGCCGACGCCCCGCCCATCCCCGATCGCTTCCCCGGTGGGGGCGACGGCGCGCCGCAGACCGCGAGCGCCGCGCAGCGCCAGCGATCAGGTCGCGAGCGAGCGCCCGGCCCGATGCGTGGCGGCAACGCCGATCGCCGCTCCGGCAGCACGGGGAGCGACCGCATCGGTGGCCCATCCGCCCGGCAGGAGCAACCACCCGCCGCTATGGGTCCGGCAGGGACGAGCGGTGCAACTGGCGCGATTGGTGAAACCGGGCCAGGCGGCGTCGCGTCCGGCCCGCCGCACGGCGCCACATCCGCAGAGATGGCCGACGAAGCCACCCGACGCAAGCGGCGGCGCAACCGTGGCCGCCGAAAACCAAGTAACGAGTAACGAGTACTGTGTACTGAGTACTGAGTACTGAGTGCGGAAATTAACCTCTCAGTACTCAGTACTTGTTACTGAACGGAGTGAGCGCCGATGGAGCGGTGGAAGCGACCGGTGGGGTGGGAAAGCCTGCTCCCGGCGAACACCGAGATGATCCCGATCTCGATTACGGGCGCCGCTCCCGACGGCGGTGACGAGGAAACCGTGCTGCCCACGGTCGTTGTGATCGGCGCGGCGGGATTCGACATCAAGGGGCGCGTGACGAGCGATCGCGTCTTCGAGGGGTCATCCAACGCGGGCGCCCTGACGATGGGTGTCGGCGGTGTCGCGCGTAACATTGCCGACAATCTCGCCCGCCTCGATGTGCCGACGATGCTGATTGCCGCCGTCGCGGACGATATGCTGGGCGCCATGGTCATCCAGCGCACGCGCGAGGCCGGAGTGAACACCGATCGCATCATCACGGTACCGGACGCGCGCACCGGGGCGTACCTCGGCCTCCTCGCACCCGAGGGCGATCTCTTGATGGGCATTGACGACATGGCTATCGTGCGCCGGATCACGCCGCGCGTCGTCCGGCAGGCGCGGAGCATCTTGCGCCATGCGGGAATTGTCGTGATGGACGCGAATCTACCCGTGCAGACGATTCGGGCGGTCCGGCGGATCTGCAGCGTCGCAGCGGTGCCGGTCTGCATCGAACCGGTTTCGCTGCCGCTGATCGCGCGGATCGTGCCGAGCATCCCCGGTTCCGCACTCTTCACGCTGAACGTCGCGGAGGCGGAGGCGATCCTCGGTCGCACGATCACGACGTTGGAAGAGGCGCAGGCGGCGGCACTCGCCTTCCGGGAATGGGAGATTGACATCGTTGTTGTGACGCTCGGCGGCGGGGGCGCGGTCTATGCAACGAGCGAGGGGAGCGGCCATGTCCCCGCGATTCAGACGGCGATCGTGGACGAGAGCGGGGCGGGGGCGGCGATGACGGCGGGAATCATCTGCGGACTGATGCACCGCTTCCCGATTGACGAGGCAGTCGCGCTCGGCGCATCCGCCGCCAGTTTGACCTTGCTCTCTCCCGAAACGGTGCGAAGTGATATATCATTGGAACAGGTCTACGAACATCTCGTCGTCTGAACACGAGGGTCGTGTATGAATGCTACAACCGATCCCGCACCACCCGGAATCCAGACTGTACCTGCACCGACGCCGCTCTATCCCGCTCCGCCGATGGTGCCGGTAGATTTCACCCGGCTCGATCCTCTGCCGCCGCCACCGACGAAACAGAACACGGCGCTGATTCGCGCCGGGACAATGATCGCCACGCTGGGGAGCGTTATACTGGTCGTCTCGCTCTTTCTTGTACCGTGGTTTGTCGTGCGCGATATTGCCATCGTGCCGCCCGGATCGCGGCAGGCGAGCAGCGGTGGGAGCAGCACAAACCAGACAAGCGTCAACAGTTTCGCGCCCCGCATCGCGCAGCGGGATCTGCACGACTTCGGCATCGTCGCGTGGGCGAGTTCGCGGCGAGAAAAGCGGGATATTGCGATTGTCGCGTTGGCGTTGCTCACGCAGGCGGCGACGCTCGTGAGTAGCGCCAGTTACCGCTGGCGGCTTTTGCTCCTGCTCGCCGGGTGCAGCGCGCTGGCGGTGTTGATCCTGACACTGATTGATTATCGCACCGTCGCCAGTCTGATCCGCGCGCGAATTACGGTGGGGAGTTCGTTTGCGAGCAATGTCAGCCTCGGTTCCAATGTGCTGAAGATCACCGGGGAGCGGCCAGGTACGGGCATGATCGTGCTGCTTGTCGGCACGAGCTGCGTGCTTGTCGGCTCGGGAATCGCGCTCTTCGGCGGGCGACGCGGCAAGGTGCTCGTGCCGGTTCAGCAATGAAGAACCCCGCATCGGAAATGGTCGCTCCATCAGTCGAGATGGTCCCTTTTCCGCCGATCGAGCCGTTGCCGCCCCTGCCACCGGCGCCGGGCGAGCAGCCGGTCTCCCGGAAGCGGTTGTGCGCGGCGTTCATCGGCGAGGCATTTGGCGCAATTGGCGCACTGCTGCTGCTCATGTCGCTCTTCGTCGGTGGCTGGTATCACGTCAGCCGCGTTGATGCCACGGTCGGCGACCGTCCATTGGATGGTTCCTACGTTGGGCATTCACTGACGCTGGCGACGAATTCCTACAGCCTTGCCGTTTGGGCATTCCTGAAACGCGGCGAGGCGATCCCGGTTGCTGCTCTGGCGATTCTCGCGGCGGTGGCGAGCCTGCTGATCGTCGGCAGACGCCGACGTGCGGTCGTCGCGCTCGGCCTGGTATGCGCGATGACGACAGTCGTGTGGATCGTCATTGATCTGCGCCAGTTGCCTGCGACGCTGTTGGCATTGGCGAAGGACTCTGCGGTTGGGTTTCCGTCCGCCGTCTACCCGCGCGGCGCCCGGCCCGGCCCGATGATGCTTCTCGGTCTCGGTGGGCTGACGGCGCAAATCGGCGGCGCGCTGTTGGCGTTTTTCTGCCTGCCCCGCGTCCGGCGCGTGCGGCGGCTGTCACGCGCCGAGCGCCAGCCCAAGCGCGAAGAGCAATCCGTAGACGAGTTCGAGCCGCGCGGTCCCGGCGAGTACGCCGTTCAGGGCGCGACCACGCTCCCGCCGCAGACGGCGGACGAGGGATGGCGCGAGGGGCAGCGAGAGGAGCGCAAGCAATACCCAGGCTGATACCACCACACCTGTGATCCACATCAGTGGCGGGATAAGGTAGGCAATGACGAGCAGGGCGATGTACTCCGCCTGCGTGCCTCGCTCACCGAAGCGCACCGCCAGCGTCCGTTTGCCCGCCGCCCGGTCGGTCACGATGTCCCGCAGATTGTTGACAACGATGATCGCCACCGCGAGGAGGCCCATCGGTATCGCTGCCCACCACGCGACGGCATGTATCGCGCTCGCTTGCACCTCGTACGTCCCGCCGACCGCCGCAAGGCCAAAGAAGAGGAAGACGAAGAGTTCACCGAGGCCGTGATAACCGAGCGGGAACGGCCCGCCGGTGTAGGCAATCGCCGCGAGGATCGCCGCCAGCCCGATCAGCACGATCGGCCAGCCGCCCGTCACGATCAGGTAGACGCCGATCAACGCCGCAGCGCCGAAAACGACGCACATCCCGGCGCGCACCTGCCGGGGCGTCAGTAAGCCAGCCTGCGTGACGCGGAGCGGCCCAACCCGCGCGGCGGTATCAGCCCCACGCAGGAAGTCGAAGAGGTCGTTCGCAAAATTCGCGCCGATCTGCAAGAGCAGCGCGCCGACAAGCGCCGCGAGCGCCGGAAAGAATCGGAACGCCCCCATCCCAATTGCCGCTCCCGTCCCGACGACTACCGGCGCTGCTGCCGCAGGCAACGTCCGCACCCGCGCCGCCAGCATCCATGCTCGTAGTGGGTGACGCGATGCGGTTTCAATCATCATGTATCTCTCTCTATCCCTGTTAGGGCAATGCTACGGTGAAGGCATGGCAGTATCAATCGCCATGATGGCGACGCGCTTTCCTTCATACTGATCCTCTTCAATGACATACCAGCCGAGTTTCTCATAGAGACCACGAGCGGCATCTGTGTATAAATACAGGCGCGCAATGTTCATCCCTGCCGCTTGATACACCGCGTGTCGGACAAGAGTGCTTGCTACTCCCTGTCCGCGCGCGGCAGGTTTGACGTATACCCCGGACACCCACGGTGAAAGCGTCTGGTGAGTATTCATATCATGCTCATTGAGACCTACAGAACCAAGCAATTCGTCGCCATTCAAGGCGACATAGATGGTAGGAATATGCTCTCGGCTGGTCCACTCCCGAAGATTTGCCGCCCACTTCTTCGGCGAACCATGCGGATCAAGGTAGCCCCATTCTTCCCAGTGCCATTGGGCAATCGGCTCAATCAGGTCGAGGTGGTCGGCAATGCTGCTGATATGCATCGAGTTCTCAGCCTCGTGCCTTGTTGCTCTTTCCTCTTGTACGTTTCGTATCTCAGTCATGTGTTTGAGCAGCCAATGGACGCGTGCGAGCGGCTTCTTCGTAGGAATCTGGCACGTCAACGTACGCGACATTCGTTTCCGGCACAGGAACGGGATCACCGTCTTCGCGCATTAACTCGAAGTGAGATGCTAACGCCTCACGCATCTGTTGCACTGTTTCTTCCACGGTCGCACCCGTTGCAATACATCCCGGAACATCGGGAGTATAAGCGCTATAGTTATTCGTCGCTTTCTCGATAATGATTGCGTATCGCATCAGAGAATTTCTCCTTTCAATCGCGCTTGATGCAGAATGCTATTCAATGTGCCGGGCTTGACTTCATCGGACGGCTTTCCTGGCACCGTAACAATGCCCGGTTTCGTCGGATGTTTAAAATGGCGATGACTACCGCGTATTCTGGCAAGATACCAGCCATCCTCCTCGATACGACGAAATAATATCGCGCACTTTCATAAGAGCGAGCATCTCTCATTGATACGCAATGATACCGTATGATTATGCTTCATTTCGTCCCCGTATGGACAGCGACTGCGCCGAGGCTGAGGCGGCGGAAATGGACATCGCGTAGCCCGGCATTTTCCATGATCGTTTTTAGAGCGGGCGGCGGCGGGAAGTTGCGGGCGGACTCCGGCAGGTAGCGGTACGCCTCGCCATGCCCGGTGACAATGCGGCCAAGCAGTGGCACGATCCAGTTGAAGTAGTGTTGGTGAAGAAAGCGCACGGGCGGGAAGCGGGGTTTCGCCACTTCGAGACAGACAACGCGACCGCCTGGCTTCGCCACGCGCCGCATTTCGCGGAAGGCGCGTTCGATGTCGGTGACGTTGCGCATCGCGAAGCCCGTCGTCACGCAATCGAAAGTATCGTCGGGGAAGGGGAGACCGAGCGCATCTGCTGCCATGAAGCGGACGATGCCGCCGACGCCCGCTTTCGTCGCCTTGCCAGGGCCAGGGCGCATCATCGCTTCGGAAAAATCCGTCGCGAGCACCGTCCCGCGTGGGCCGATGCACTGGGCGAGCGCGATGGCGATGTCACCCGTCCCCGTCGCGACATCGAGCGTGTTCCCCCCGACGGGCGGCGCGGCCTGCGCGACGACGTACTGCCGCCAGCCGCGATCCATGCCGAAGGTCATTAACCGGTTCATCAGGTCGTAGCGGGGCGCGATCGTGTCGAACATCGTCTCGACGTACGCAGCCTTCCGCTCCGGCACAAAGCCGGGCAGATTATCGGTGGGAATGAGGTGATTTCCTAACCCCCCAGCCCCCTTCCCTCCGAGGGAAGGGGGAGCAGGTTCGGAGTTGGGTACGGATGTCGGCGTGGTCATGAAGAGGTATCCGCCTTCTCGGAGGCGTTGTGATGGCGGAAGCGCTTGAGCAGTTCTTCGCTCAGGCCGATGACGTAGCGCAGGTCGTCGGTAAACTGGCTCGCTGTGCCGGTCGTCGCATCGTCCGAGGCCATCTGCACATCCGCCGCCGCCGATTCGACCCGCGCCAGTAGCGCCCGATAACCCGTCAGCCGCTCCTCATGCTCGCGCGCAATCTGATTGCGGAATGCACGGTGCTCGTCCTGTTCCTCTGCCATCGTTCCCTCCATCACCATCGACAGCGATCACCCAGCGTGATTGTACGCCGCGTTCATGAGAGCGTCGAACGAGGAAATTCCTGTTTTACCGTTGCCAACGCTCCGGCGGGAATATACAGGAACATAACACGTCATTGCACGCCATTGCACGTCTATTGCACGCCATTGCACGTCAGCGCGATAGCCCTTTCAGCATCCATCGCGCGTTCTGCCCATGACCGGCGGTATCAACCATTGCCAACTGACGCAGCGTTTGCAGGTTGTCTTGTATGGTTCTTCGCGACGTGGCGGGCGGAAGATGAGTGCGGATTTCCCGCAGAGAAGCGCTACCGGTCTGCGCAAGTATTCCAAGCAGATCTCGTTGCAAGATGCACAAAGCACGCAGCTTGCCGACTACACGGGTACGATCAAACTGTCCAGATCGCGCGGGTAGAAGGTGAGGGCATCGCAGCCGGTTTCGGTGATGACGACGGTGTCGGAGTGGCGGAAACCGGCGAAACCGGGGACATAGAGGCCGGGTTCGACGCTGAGGACCATGCCGGGCTTCAGTTCCGTCTCGTCGCCCATGTCAATGAAGGGCTGCTCGTGCCCCTCCAAACCGATACCGTGGCCGGTGTGGTGGCGCTGCAACGCCGCGTGGCCCATCGCCGCGATTGCGCCGGAGATGTCGCGCTCGGCGTCGGCGCAGGTGCGGCCGGGACGCAGGGCGGCGAAGGCGACTTCCTGGATGTGCGCCATCGCCTCGAAGTATTTTCGGAATTCGGGGGAAGGCTCGCCGACGATCATTGTCCGTTCCAACTCGGAGTGGTAGCCACCGACGAGCGCGCCCGCGCCGGTGATAATCACGTCGCCGGGCCGCAAGCCGCCCTCGCGCCGCATACCGTGCGGCATGGACGTATTCGTACCCGCGATGAACATTGCCGAAGCCGGGGAACTCTGGACGCCGCGCCCGCCGCCGATGTAGGTCGGGCCGAGGGTGTCGAGCATCGTCGTTGTGGCCGCGAGGGTAGCGCGCAGGCTGACTTCGATCTCGCTGCGGCCAACTGCCATCTCCTTCTGGAGGACGCGGTGCGCGAGGTTGCCCCAGCGCGCGCTCTCGCGGATCAGTTGCAGTTCGTGCGCCGTCTTCACCTGCCGGGACGTGTCAATCAGGTCTGCCGCCTGCACGACGGACGCGCCATCCGCAATCGCCGTGACGGACGGGCCGCGATAGCCATTTACATCGCCGTAGCCGTCTGCATCCACGCCAATTTTTTTGCCCGTGCCGCTCAGTTTCAATTCTTTGAGCAGCGCAGCGAGATGCTGCATCGGATGTTTGCCGCTCGGCCCCGCCGGATATTCCGGGTAGACGGCGAAGTGCCCAACGCCAGTGGACTTCCGCACATGTTCCTGCTCCAACGCCGGGATCAGGACGCCGAGATCGCCGGATGCCGGGATAATCAGCGCCATCGGTCGCTCGGTCGTCGCGTGCGTGAAGCCGGTGAGATAAACAATGCGGATCGAGTTGAAGAGAATCAGCGCGTCCAGTCCGTCGCGCTCCATCGCCCGGCGCGTCGCCGCAATCCGCCCCTCGTACTCTCCCCGCGTGATCGCCAGTGTCTCAATCGGCGCAATCATCGCCGCTGCTGTCTTCCCCATCGCATACTCCCTTTCACCAGTAATCCCATTCCGGCAATAGTAGCAGGGAATTGAACCACGAAGGCGCGAAGGACGCGAAGGAGGACGGAGAAGACAAATAGGATTTTCTCCTCTTTTCCCTCTTCGCGTTCTTCGCGCCTTCGCGGTTCAAAGGATCATCTCGGGCGGATGGCGACGCCAATGCGATCCATGAGATCGCCCATGCCGCCGCGCGAGAGTTTCGCCGCTCGCGCTGCCTCGGAGACGTTCGTTGCTGCGCCGGAGACGTAGAGAGCAATCGCAATCGCCTCTCGCCGCGCCGCGTCCGACAGGC
>JALYUS010000241.1 GCA_030853625.1 Chloroflexota bacterium | reverse complement strand
ATAGGATGATTTTCCGGGTCTATCGGCAATCAACTCCTATCGGGCGGGTCCCTGTTCATGCACTGTATGGGAGATCGCAGCAGATTTTTCCGCATCAATACACGTACGGCAGCGACCGCGGAATATCACTTGCGCTGAATCCACCTCCGCGTCAATCTCGTCGGGGACGAGGCACGGGCTTTCCCCTACCACGCATGGTACGTCTATAATCCGGCCACACTGGCGACAGACGAAATGGTGATGCCAGCGACCGGCAGTCTCATAGAGGGTTCGCCCCGGCCCTGCGTCAGTGACTGATGCGATCCCACAGACAACGAAGGTACCGAGAATATTATAGACCGAGGCACGCGGGAGCGGCACCTGATGCGCTCGCAGTTCGGCGCGGATATCGTCCGCTGAGAGGTGCCGATTTTTACGATTGAGCACGCGAAGGACCATGAGGCGAGGCTGCGTGACGCGCAACCGCGCGGCCCGCAAGCGTTGAACCATCTCCTCATCGCTCATCCGTTCTCCGTGCTCGTCGTCTTGTACTGTATCGCTCACCGTCTATCACCTACCGACTTTCGCTGTCGTCGAGGGTCTCATATCCGTGCACCTGACGCGAAGCGTGCATCAGAAGTGTAGTCTCAACCTGACCATTGTCAATTGCATAGATGCTCGTCTGCGCAATGACCCAGAAATAGTGGTTGCATGATTCCGTTCCCGCGATGTGGCCGCGCTTCAAGAGCGCAATCGCACCCCGACTGATCATCGCTCCATTCGCTGCATTGACATCGTCCAAATCAGGGTTATATTGACAGTGTCCAGAAAAGCGGACGGCGATTATCGAAAGGAGAGATACAAGGTAGGGCAGCGTTCTGATCGGGGCTAGTGCGGTTCTCACTCGCGTTGCGCCCAAAATAGGGCATCACGGAAGAGATCTCTCCGCTTATATCCCGGTTGTTCGGTCGGAGTGATACAGTGCCACTGTATCGAAGCGATTGCGTTCGAAATAATCGAAATCGAAATCGAAAGAGAGGATGACGCACATGGTGAAAGACGATCAACACGCGCAACACCCCGCCATCACGACCACCGACGCCGGTATCGCCGCCCCGAGCGACGAGTTCTCGCTCTCCGTCGGCGTGGACGGCCCGCTCCTGTTACAAGATCACTACCTGATCCAGAAAATGGCGCAATTCAACCGCGAGCGCGTGCCGGAGCGTGTCGTCCACGCGAAGGGCAGTGGCGCGTTCGGGTACTTCGAGGTGACGGCGGATGTCACCCAGTGGACCAAGGCCGCCTTCCTCGATACAATTGGCAAGCGGACGCCCGTGCTCGCGCGCTTCTCGACGGTCGCTGGCGATCAGGGCTTCCCCGATACAGTGCGCGATCCGCGCGGCTTCGCCCTCAAGTTCTACACTGAGGAAGGCAACTACGACCTCGTTGGCAACAACACGCCGATCTTCTTCGTGCGCGATCCGTCGAAGTTCTCGGACTTTATCCACTCGCAGAAGCGCATGCCGGATACAGGCATGCGCAGTAACAATGCCCAGTGGGACTTCTGGTCGCTCTCCCCCGAGACAACACACCAGGTCTCCTTCCTGATGAGCGACCGCGGCACGCCCAAGTCGTGGCGCACCATGAACGGCTACGGCAGCCACACCTTCCTCTGGGTGAACGCCGGCGGAGAGCGGTTCTGGGTCAAGTATCACTTCAAGACCGAGCAGGGCATCGAGAACTTCACCGACGCCGAGGCGAAGGCGATGACCGCCGAGGATCCGGATTACCACCGCCGCGACCTGCGGGAGTCCATCGCGAAGCAGGATCACCCAGTCTGGCGGCTGGAGATGCAGATCATGCCGTTTGAGGCGGCGGCGGATTATCGGTTCAACCCGTTCGACCTGACCAAGGTCTGGCCGCACAGCGACTACCCGCCGATCACGGTCGGGCGGCTCGTCCTCGACCGTAACCCGGAGAACTTCTTCGCCGAGATCGAGCAGGCCTCGTTCGAGCCGGCGAACATGGTGCCGGGAATTGGACCCAGCCCAGACAAGATGCTGCTGGGGCGCCTGTTCAGCTACCCAGACGCGCACCGCTATCGGATCGGGACGAACTACTTGCAATTGCCGGTCAACCGGCCGCACACTGCGGTGTACAGCTACAACAAGGACGGGGCGATGCGCTATGAGCACAGCGGCGACCAGCCCGTCTACGCGCCGAACAGCTACGGCGGTCCGAAGGCAGACCCGGAGCGTTATAGTGACCCCAGCTGGTTGGTGGACGCGGGGGAGATCATGCGCAGCGCCTATCGTCCACATGCGGAGGACACGGACTTCGTGCAGGTGACGGATTTCTATCGCAACGCGCTGTCAGAGACCGACCGGGAGCATCTGGCGAGCAACATCGTCGGGCATATGAGCCAGGAAGTGGAACGCGCGGTGCAGGAGCGCGCAGTAGGATTGTGGCGACAGGTGGACCCGGAACTCGGAGCGCGCATCGCCCACGGGCTTGGCCTGACGAGCCGCGAAGCCGTTGCCGCCGGAGAGTAGTAGCGCCGACTGACAGCGGTCATGAGGTAACCTGAACGCGGCGTTGACTGCGCGTTCACTCTCTTGCGATGGAAATGGCGGCATAGGTGCCCTGCCCTTGTTTCGTAGGGGCGATTCGCCCCTACGAAACAAGGGCAGCTTATGCCACGCATTGCTCGTTGCTCGTCACTCATTGCTTCCGCAACGGCTTGCCCCAGACAACGTGTCCGACGACATGGGTGTTGAGCGATCCATCGCGCATGTAGGGCGCGATGGTATTGCGGATTTCGGCGTCGAAGGCGGCGGCATCCGGCGCCATCAGGTCGCGCGAGAAACTGCTCATCGAATGGAACCACTCAAGGAAGTCGAAGACGGAGCGGACCAGCGGCTCCGGTTCCGTCGTGTACTCGCCGCGCTTCTCGAACAGGCGTCGGCGTTCGAGTTCGCCGATTAAGTCGAATCCCTGGACGTTCGGGTTGGTCGAGTAGCGGGAAATGATCGCGCGGGTTGCCGGCGCCCACGGCTCGTCCGCCTCGTCCACGCCGACAATCGCCAGCTGGCCGTGCGGCGTCAGCGCGTCGTGGAAGTGGGGGAGCGCGACCTCCCAATCCATCCAGTGCAGGCTCGCTCCCGCCGTCACCAGCGCGTACGGCGGCCGGAGCGGTGCTTCCTCCGCCCTCCCGACGAACCAATGCAAGCGCGGATCGTCGCCACCGGGGAGCGTCTTCCCAAGGGCGATCATGCCGGGAGACATATCTATCGCATCCACGCGCGCGACGTACGGGAGCAATGCACGAGCGAGGTTGCCGGGGCCGCAGCCGACATCGAGGACGGCGCGCGGCTCGTCGGT
>JALYUS010000213.1 GCA_030853625.1 Chloroflexota bacterium | reverse complement strand
GCTTCATGGAGCGGACGATGGGTTGCGAGTGGGGGTACGAGTACTTCCGGCAGTTGCCCGATGGCCGCTTCATCATTGGCGGCTGGCGCAACCGCTTCGCCGACGAAGAAGTCGGCTACAACGACGCTGAGACGACGCCGCACTTGCAGGTGGGCCTCGAATCCTTCCTGCATACATATTTCCCGGAGCTGAACGGCCTGCCGATCGAGCATCGCTGGAGCGGTATCATGGGCGTCACGGCGGACGAGATGCCCCTCATTGGGCGGCTGCCCGATATGCCGAACGTCTACTTCGCCGTCGGCTTCACCGGCGGCGGCATGGGCATCGGCCCCGCGACCGCCGAGCGTACCGCCGAATTCATGCTCTCCGGCACGCATCCCGGCGTCTTCAGCGCCGACCGCCTGACCGCCGTCGCGCGATGATAATAGCGACTTGAGACGTTCGCGGTCGAAGAAGATGGATGGCTCGTGATTACCGTGATCGTCAAGTTCTTTTGAGAAGAGACCGGGATGAAACGCACCGATGACCCGCGTTACACTATCGCCTATCTCGCATTCCAGGAGAAAACGGCGCAGGTGGAGACGATCCATGTGAGCGACCGGGTAAATAGTGATCTGGCGCCAGATGGTACGTTGTACGGTATCGAACTGCTCAACGCGAATGAGCAACTGCGGATAGAAACCGATCCAATCTTGCGCGTTGTGAACGAGGCGCGGGGTGAAGCGTCCGAACTACCGCTGGCGATCTAATCGTTACCACGTACGGCTCGTATTCTGTCATCCCTGGCGCGGGTTGGCGCCAATGATCGCCGACGCCTCTCCGGCAGTCGTTGCGGCGATTTTTCAGCAAATCCTTATCGCCCATTCAGGAGAAATTCAGGAAGGGCGATGATACTGTGCGTAGACGAGATCGGGGATGGCCTGCGGTGACGGTCGAACGGATAACAGGAAGCCGCACCCACCTGCCACACACCCGGAGCCACTGGTCGCTCCCGATCCGTCTTTTTTCATGCCCGTCGGTCGTTCGACCGCGTGAAAGGGTAATCGTGCGATGCCTGCCCCGGTGAATGCGCGCGCGCGGATCGCGCTTGTGCTGGTTTTCACCTGCTCGCTCTTTTTCGCGCTCCCGGCCTCCCCGACCGGCGCCGGGCCATTCGATGCCGAGGCGGAACTGAAGATCGTCAAGGCCGCGTACGATAACCTCCGTAAGAACCTCTACACCGAGCCGGACACCGTCGCGCTCCTCAGCAACGCGCAGCAGGAAGCGCAAAAGACGCTCGATCAGTCGCTGCCGCTCGACACCCTGGATGGCAAGAATGCCGACGCCCAATGGGAAGTCTTCGCGCAGAATCTCCGCACGATGATCGGGCAATCCACCGTCTTCAGCCTCGCGCCGGGCGATCTCGCGCACCAACTCGTCATGAACATGGCGAAGACGGTCAACGATCGCCATACCTACTTCATCCCGGCGAAGCAGGCCGATAACGAGCGGCGCGCATTGGCGGGGGATTCGAGCATCGTTAACTTTGGCTTCGTCTCCATCCCGATCAACCGTGACATCTATGTCCGGCAGGTGATCCCGAACAGTTCGGTGGATGAGGCCGGCCTGCGCTACGGCGACCATGTGCTGGCCCTCGATGGGCAGGCAGTCAATAGTGATACCCGCGCGTCGCTGTTTGCCAACCCGCAAGAGGGGCAGACCTATACGATGACGGTGCAGCATCCCGGCGATACGAATCCGACCGATCTGGCGGTGCATATCCATCGCTATACGCAACTCTCGCTCGTTTCGCGCGTGCTGGACGGACATATCGGCTACATCGAGACGTTCGAGTTCTACGACAGCATCCCGCAGGAGCTCGACACCGCGCTGGCGAGCCTCCACGCGCAGAATGTAGATAGCATCATTGTTGACCTGCGCGGCAACCGGGGCGGCGTCAACGTGGATCATTTCATGGGCCGCTTCCTGCAATCCGGTACCGCACTCGGCACGTCAAAAGGACGCCGGGTTGATCGGCGGCAGACCGCGCAATCCGACGGTAAGCCGCGCGAGACGCTACCGATCACCCTCCTCGTGGATGACGCCAGCGGTTCCGCGAGCGAGATCGCCGCGCTCGCCTTCGAGGAGAACGGGGCGGCCACCGTGATCGGCACGAAGACCGCCGGTGCGGTCGGCAGCACGGCGCGCTTCGAACTGGGTGACGGCAGCGAACTCTCTGTCACCGTCGCGGTCTATGTCTCCGCGAAAGGCACGTCGCTGAACGGCATTGGCATATCGCCGGACAGCACCGTGGAGCGCACGAACGACGACATCGCCGTCGGCCGCGATCCGCAACTCGATGCCGCGATCGCGAACGCGAATGCGCAGGTCTCTCCCATCATGTACGGGCCACTCGCCGCGTAACGTTTGCACGCTCCATACCCCATGCCCCTCGTACCGATGCCCCCGTTGCGCGATACTGTGCGCAATGGGGGCATGAAGGAGCATAGCGATGGGCATCGAAGAACTGCTGCGGGAGAAGCGCGAAGAAATCCTCCAGGCGGTACCGCTATGAGAGATAGGGTGATGAATGGCTGATTTATCTCTCCCCTTCCCTTCGAGGGAGGGGGGCAGGGGGGTAGGAATCTCCCCAAGCATTCTCGACGCAATCGGATGGACGCCGCTCGTCGCGCTGGACCGGCTGGGCGAAGGGTTGCCGGGGCGCGTCGTGGTCAAGATCGAGGCGGCGAATCCCGGCGCTTCGATCAAAGACCGCGCCGCCATGCAGTGCATCGCAGAGGCGGAGCGCGATGGACGACTGAAGCCGGGCGGCGTGGTCGTCGAACTGACGAGCGGGAATATGGGCGCGGGACTGGCGATTGTCTGCGCGATCAAGGGCTACCGGTTCATCGCTGTGATGAGTGTCGGCAATAGCCGCGAGCGCGTGCAGATGCTCCGCGCGCTCGGAGCGGAGGTGGACCTCGTCCCGCAGATGCCGGGTGGCGTGCCGGGGCAGGTCTCCGGCGCTGATCTCGCCCTCGTCGAGGAGCGGACGCGCGCGCTCGTGAGCACGCTCGGCGCCTATCGGCCCGATCAGTTCAACAACCCGGCGAACCTCCGCGCGCATGCGTTAACAACCGGACCGGAAATCTGGGCGCAGACCGTTGGCGCGGTGACGCACTTCTGCGCGATTGTCGGCACAGGCGGCACCTTCCTCGGCACGGCCCGCGCGCTCAAGGCGCGGAACCCGGCAGTGCGCTGCTACGCGGTCGAGCCGGAAGGGTCGCAGGTGATCGCGGGTATGCCCGTCACCGATCCACGCCACACATTGCAAGGCGCGGGGTACGCCGCCGTTCCGCCCCAATGGGATGCCGCCCTCTGCGATGGCACGCTCGCCGTCGGTGATGCTGAGGCGCTCGCAACGGCCCGCTTGCTCGCCACACGAGAAGGAATCTTCGCCGGATTCAGCACCGGTGCGAATGTCTTCGCCGCACTCCGTCTCGCGCGTGACGCACCGGCAGGCAGCATCATCGCCACCGTCGCCTGTGACAGCGGCCTGAAGTATCTCTCTACCAACCTCGTGCCGGAATAGCGCGCCGTGCTACCATGCGCGTGAAGACGGACGAAGCGATTCGCGCGAAGGAGGCAGGTTCGATGCTGCGCAAAGTGACCGACTTAACCGACGCGACGCGGCTCAAGGAATTGATCGCGCCCAGCGTCTTCAATCCGAGTGTCGTACGGCTCGATTATCTGCTGACGACCGTCTACGCCATTCCCCAGCGGCGGCTCTATATCTGGGAAGAGGAAGGCCAGCCCGTCGGCATCCTCGGCGTCGAGCGCGTCGGGCGGGACGCCGCGCTGCTCCTGCATATCGCAGTGGACGATCGCTTTCGTCACCGTGGGATTGCATCGCAGATGGTCAGCGGTGTGATCGCGGAGGAAGGTTTGACCGCACTCTATTCAGAAACGGATCAGGAATCGGTCGGCTTTTATCGCGCCTACGGTTTCCAGGTCACGTCGCTCGGCGAAAAGCATCCCGGCATCGAGCGCTTCTCCTGCCGCTGGGAGGCTGCTAACTAATACGCTCATCGAGGTATGCGAGCAACGTCTCCGTATGACGCGACAGGCTTTTGTATTCCAGCATCGCGGGTGGCATGGTGCGGAGCAGGATGGCGAGGCGGCGGGCATCGTCGGGGGCGGCGAGGGCATCCGCGAGCGGGGTGACGCGGGTGCGGATCGTGAAGAGAACGGCATTCGTGTGCGGGTAGCGGACGAACGTCTGCCACTCAGAGCGGAGGTAATACCGTTCGCCCGCGTTTTCCGGCGTGATGCCGTCGTGCTCGTGAGCGTATTGCCGCTTCATTACCGGCGCGCAGTTGAGGCGGTCGGATGGGTGAATCGTCCAGTTGACGCGGGCGGTCGGGCGACCGGCCTTGACGCGCTGCATCATCAAATCCGCCGGGCGACCAATCTTCTCGGCGAAGAGCGGCACCGGGGCATGAATGGCGAGGAATGACCGGCCCATCTTGTCGTCCAGGCACCAGCCGGAGGCGAAGCAGAGATGCCCCGCGACGAGCGGGCTGCCCGGATCGTTGCCGTCCATCACGCAGAGGTCTTCCTGCACCTGCCGCCCAATCCAGTCGAGCGGCGGCAGCGGCAGTGTCGTCGGATCGCCGAGCGTGAATGCCGTCTCGGTGCCTAAAAGTCGGTTTATCCAGCCCCAGCAGTTGCCGTTCGTCGTCAGGGTGAAGTGTTCGGGATAATACCGCGCCATGTTCGGCAGGAGGATTTCGATCGTCTCCCACTGCATATCCTCGGTGCCGGGGCGGACCTGGTAGTAATAATGCGCGTCGCCGGCGAGGATGTCGTCCTTGAGTGCCAGTTCCCGCGCGTACTCAGCGGCGTCCACATCAATAATACAATCCGGCGCCAGTTGCCGGACATTCATTTTCAGGTCGTATGCGCCCGCATCGAGCGCGAGATGCGTCAGCACGAATCTGACCCTCCCAATCTACCGGGAGACGGTACCATTTCTGTCTTCGCCCGCCAACCACGGGGCATAGCGAAACAGGTCATCGAAGAGTTCGTGGTCCCACCACGGGCCGTTCCATCGTGACCACAAGGGGATGAATTGCGGGTTCCAGCGATTCGGCCATGGCAACCAGCGAGGGCGCTTCCATTCTGCTTTTCGCAGAATGATTCCTTCCCATCCACGATACCACCCGCGTTGCTGAGTGCGACCGATGAAGTCCATATCCTGCCACGGCACAGTGAGGACGGCGCGACCGGTGTGATACGTGATGCCATCGT
>JALYUS010000184.1 GCA_030853625.1 Chloroflexota bacterium | reverse complement strand
ATCAGTGACAGTGCGGTCGCGCGGACATGGGCGGAGCAGCACGGCTACCCACTTGCGGTCAAGGCGGCGGGTGGCGGTGGTGGGCGCGGCTTCCGCGTTGTGGAGCGTGCCGAAGACCTCGCGGCGGCGCTCGAAGGCGCGGCGCGGGAGGGGGCGCGGTCGTTCGGGAATGCAGCAGTCTATCTCGAACGGTACTTCCCCACGCCGCGCCATATCGAAGTACAGGTGCTCGCGGACGCCCACGGGAACATCATCCACCTCGGTGAGCGGGATTGCTCGGTGCAACGCAGACACCAGAAACTGATCGAAGAATCGCCCGCGCCCGGCATTACGCCCGCAGCGCGCGCCCGAATTACTGCGTCCGCCGTCGCCCTCGCACGCAGCGTCGAGTACGTCAGCGCGGGGACGGTTGAGTTCATCGAGCAGGACGGCGCGGTTTACTTCCTTGAGATGAACACGCGCGTCCAGGTTGAGCATCCCGTCACCGAGATGGTGACGGGCGTGGACATCGTCCAGTGGCAACTGCGGATCGCGCTCGGTGAACCTCTGACTCTGATACAGGATGATGTTTCTGCTACCGGGCACGCCATCGAGTGCCGCATCGTTGCGGAAGACCCCGCCCGCCGTTTCCAGCCACTGCCCGGCCTCCTGACGCGCTATCGCGAGCCGGTGGGCGACGGCATCCGTGTGGACGGCGGCTATCGCGAGGGCGACGCGATCCCCACCCAGTACGATTCGCTCGTCGCGAAACTGATCGCGCACGGTGCGGATCGCACGGAAGCGATTGCACGCATGAAGGCGGCGCTCTGGGCCTACGACATCGCCGGTGTGCCGACGACGATCCCCTTCCATCAAGCCGCGCTCGCCGAGCCGATCTTTCGTGATGGGGCCGCGACAACGCAGTTCATCGAGACGACCGGCGTGCTCGCCTCGCTCGCGACGCAGCCCGACCCCGTGCCCGCGCCGCCGCTGGATAGTGGCCGCGTCGTGACGATGGAGATCGCGGGCGAGCGGCAACGCGCGCGCGTTTACGGCCTCGCATCCGTACTGGCGCAGACGCCGCAATCCGCCCGCCGCCCGCCGCCCCGGCTGGATCGGACGCGCAATGGCAGCGCCGGTGGGAATGGGACGATTGCCAGCCCGATTCAGGGTGTCCTCGTCCGTATGCCGGTCGCCGTTGGGCAGCCCGTCGCCGCCGGATCGGTGATCGCCGTTATCGAGGCGATGAAGATGGAGAACGAGGTGCAGGCGGATCGCGACGGTGTCGTCGAAACCGTCCATGCCGAACCCGGCGCGACTGTCCAACTCGGCGCACCCCTCGTCACTTTCACTGAATAACGAGGGGCAAGCACAGAGGACGCAGAGAACACAGAGGACGCAGAGAAGAGAAAACAATGTTCATCTCTGTGATCTCTGTGCCCTCCATGCTCTCTGTGCTGAGTTCATCTTGGCGGTTCAGATTGATCGTCCGTCGTGCGGTAGAATGCACCAAAATAGTGCGATGCAGCACGGAAGGGAATGAGCGATGCCGGAGGATGTTGGGTTTGTGACGATGGGGGATGCGGGGGAGAGGCGCGATGTGCCGGAGGTCGGCATCGGCATGCTCGGCTACGCCTTTATGGGCAAGGCGCACACGAACGGGTACAAGCAGATGCCGTACATCTTTTGGCCGCCGCCCGCTCTGCCGAAACTCGTCAGCATCGCCGGGCGTTCCGAGGCATCGGTGCGGACAGCCGCCGCGCGCTATGGCTTCGCGCGCGCCACCACGGACTGGCGCGCGGTCGTGGACGACCCCGATGTGCAGGTCTTCGACAACTGCGGCCCGAACAACCTCCATGCCGAGCCGTCCATCGCCGCCGCCGAGGCGGGCAAGCATGTCATTTGCGAGAAGCCGCTTGGCCGCACCGCCAATGAAGCGAAGCAGATGCTCGACGCGGTGAACAAGGCGGGCGTCAAGCATCTCTGTGGCTTCAACTACCGCTTCACGCCCGCCGTGCTTCACGCGCGTCATCTCATCCAGTCCGGCGCGCTGGGCCACATCTACCATTTCCGCGCGCGATACTTGCAGGAATGGATTCTCGATTCGAGTTTCCCGATGGTCTGGCGGCTCCAGAAGGAGGCCGCAGGCAGCGGCGTGCTCGGCGATCTCGGTGCGCATATCATTGACCTCGGCCGCTTCCTCGTCGGTGAGATTACCTC
>JALYUS010000164.1 GCA_030853625.1 Chloroflexota bacterium | reverse complement strand
CGATAGATCACGGGGAAGTTTCACAGCGCCAGCACTTCTTCACGAACGAAATGCAAGCGGATCATGCGGGGTTCCTGACCGTCCGCGAAATGGCAGCGGACAGCGTCACGCACGTTTGTATGCAGGGCGGAAAGATCATCCGCTTCCGTGAAGATCGAATGACCGAGCGCGCGGGCAGTCCATCCACCTTCAGGCGCTTCTTCAACAAGGAAAATCACTTCGTTCATCGCGTTGTCTCCATCTCCGGGAATCCTTCATCACCTTTGCGATTACTATACCGCAGCGTGTGCTCTTTCGGCAGTTATGTGAGGAAATCGGCGAGTGGTGAATCATCATAAAGTGGATGATCCCCCTGATCCACCTGCAATACACAGTGGGCAGCGAGCAACGAGTTCGGAGTGAGTCATCGAACTCCGAACATCGAACTCCGAACATCGAACTCGTTACTTCCGGCTAGGCCAGCATCGGGTTTTTGCCTATGATCGGCGTGCCGAGCGGGATATTCGCCGCATCCAGCGCCTGCATCAGGTCGCCGATAATGTCGCGCGGGTGCTCGATGCCGGCGGAGAGGCGAAGTAAGCCGGGCGTGATGCCCATTCGCTCCCGCTGGCGGGGCGCGACTTCGCGGTGCGAGGTCATGGCGGGGCAAGTGATGAGCGTGTAGACATCGCCGAGGCTCGTTGCGGGAACGCAGAGGTGAAGCGTGTCCATGAAGCGCATCACCGCTTCCTGCGTCGCGCCCGCCAGTTCGAACGCCACCATGCCGCCCGACCAGCCGGGTTTGAAGAGCCGCCGCGCCGTCTCGTATTGGGGATGGGAGGGCAAACCCGGATAGATGACGCGGGCAATGCGCGGGTCGCGTGCCAATGCGCGGGCGATCAGTTTCGCGTTGAGCATCTGCCGCCGCAGCCGCAGCGTGAGCGTCTTCAGGCCGCGCAATACCATGTACGCCTCGTTCGCCGCCAAATTCGGGCCGAGCGTTCGCACGAGCGGGATCAGCGTGTGCGCCTCGTCGCCCTTGCCGATCACGACACCCGCCAGCGCATCCGCATGACCGTTCAGATACTTGGTCATGCTGTGGACAACGAAGTCCGCTCCGTTGGCGAAGCCGAAGAGCACGGGCGGCGGCGTGAAGGTGCCATCCAGCACGACCCGTGCGCCGACCGCGTGCGCCGCCGCCGCGATGGCCGGTACATCGGTGATCCGCAACAGCGGGTTCGACATCGCCTCGATCAGCACGACACGCGGCTTCGTCTCCATGATTGCCGCGCGCGTCGCCTCGGTATCCGTCGTGTCTACGAAGGTGGATTCGATGCCGAGCGTGCTGAGGACGTTCATCAGGAGCGTGAAGGTCGCGCCATACAAATCGCGCGCCGCGACGATTCGCTCTCCCGCGCCGACCCCGGCAGCGAGCAGGGCGAGATGGACCGCCGCCATGCCGGAGGCGGTGACGACTGCCACATCGCCCCCTTCGAGGTCGCGGATTGCTTCTTCGAGGGCGGTGATCGTTGGGTTACCATAGCGGGCGTAGACGTAACCCTCCTGCTGCCCCGCGAAGACGGCGTCCAGGTCGGCGATCTCGTCGTACATGTAGGCGGCGGAGCGGTAAATCGGTGTGGAAACGGGCGTGAAATTCGGCTTCGGCCCGCGCTCGCCCGCATGGACGGCTCGCGTCCCGATGTCCCACCCGGTCATATCGCGATTTCGATCGTTGGGCATAGCAGACTCCAGGACGAAGGACAAAAGACGAAGGGATAACGGACCGAGAATCCCCGTTTCCAACGCTATCGTATCATGCCGCAAAGAGTGGTTCTGCGGGAAAGTGGCAATCACATCGGGCGCACGATCCTCCCTCGCGACAGTGGCCCACCTCCTTGAAACTATTGAAGAAGAATGAATCGCTAAGAAGAGAAGAAAACGGAGCGCAGAGCGCGCAGAGAACACAGAGGGCACAGAGAAACACCAATTGGATTTTTCTTCTCAGTGATCTCAGTGATCGCTGCGTTCCGTTCCCTTTTAGGTCCCGGCGCCGAGGTCAATGATCGCGCGGGCAGGGGCGGTCGCGCCGCCGGTCGCGTCGCTTTGAACAGAGATAGTATCGCCCGCTTTGATGTCGCTCACCATACCCGGCGTCTCTTTGCGGACGCTCGTGCTCGCGTTCGTCGTGACGGTCGTTGTCGAGCCATCGAAGCCTTGCAATGTCAGCGTGCCGCCACTGATTTGCGTAATTCGGCCCGTCGGTCCGGCGAGTCCGGCGATCCCGCCACCGCCGCCCCGGCTCACCGGCGAGCCGCCCGCCGCGCTCGTGGCATTTCTGCCGCGCCCGCCGCTCGCCGGGCTTCCCGCAGCCGCTGTTCCTGCGGTCGTATCTGTGCCCCCTTGCGTCCGCCCTGCGCGGCTGCCGCCTTGCGCTCCGTTCAGCGCGTAGATCGTCGTCGCGGTGTACGCAGTATCACCCGTCTTATTCCCTTGCACTGCGACGATGCCGCCGGTCGCGAGGTCGCTCAACGCGCCAGGTGCGAAGGTTGTGACCGTCGTGGAGGCATTCGTCGCGACAGTGTCAGCCGCGTTGCTCGGTTGCTCTTGGAGGGTCAATGTGCCATTGTCTACTTTCGT
>JALYUS010000157.1 GCA_030853625.1 Chloroflexota bacterium | reverse complement strand
ATCCGGTCGTCTACATCTATTACGACTCGGCCCGCTACCGCAACAAGGAGCGGAAACTCGCGGCGGATGCCACCTTCGCGGCGATCTTCACCGCCTACGTCGCGGCGTACGATCCGCAGGAGCGGCTAATCGCGCTGCCGCCGCAGTCCATTAACAAGATCGTCGAGCGGATCGCCGCGAGCGCGGAGATCGCCAAGAAAGTAACGCCGCAATCGCTCCGCGATACTTGGGCGGTCGAGCGTGCCCGCGAAGGGAACGATGCCGGAAAACTGATCGGCCTCCTCGGCCTCGCGGAAGATTCGCGCAACAAAATGAGCGTCGAGCGCTACATCAAACTCGCCTCCCCCGCCCTCTCATAACGAAGGACTGAGGGCAAAGGACTGAGGACTGAGTACGTCCTCTCCCTTCCCTTCGAGGGAAGGGGGCCGGGGGTTAGGGAGCCTTCTCCGACACCGGCTCGCACCAGCGCGCTTCTTCGTCGGGCAGGGCGAGCCAGGGTTGCACGCGCCGGAGAAATTCGTCCGCGCATTCATCGTGTGGAACCGCGCCGCAACGATCAAGGATTTCGAGGCGGGCGTGGTGACTGGTGTGGCGGAATGTCTGCGCGTACTTCAGCGGCGCGATCACCGCATTGGCTCCCCAGACAACCATCACCGGCTGCGTGAGGTTCGCAAAGGCGTGCCGGACAGGCCAGTTCAGTTGCTGGCCGACGAATGCGGCGGGGGCAAAGCGGGCGTTCTTCTGGTGTCCGGCGGCGTGGTAATAAGCGATCATCTCGTCCGTCACCGCATGTGTATCGTAGTAACTCTGCTTCTCCAGATAATAGCGCAGGCTTGGTTTCGAGACGAGCGCGTTGAAGAGCGCCTCACCAATCACCGGAGATGAAAATAGGGCCGTGGCGGCGGTCTTCTTCGCACTCGGCGTGCGGTCGTCCAGTTGTTCAAGCCCCGTCGGGAGCGCGAGGACGAGACGGCGGAAGAGGCCGGGGTGATCGAAGGCGAGTTGGATGACATACGCGGCGGTCAGGCTGCTCGCGACGACCACGCACGACCGGCCGACGACGTCCTGCACGAAATCGCGGATCATCTTCATGAAGATCACCGGTGTGTACTCAATTGCGGGCCGATCCGAGAGACCGAAGCCGATCAGATCCGGGCAGTAGATGCGGTATTGCGCGGCGAGCGGCGCGAAGAGACGACGCATCTCGTAGCCGCAGGCGGTCGCATAGATTCCGTGCAGCAATAGAAGCGGCGGACCCGTCCCACGGACGGTGTAACTAATTTCGCCATCGCGCCACGAGTACCGCTTTGTGTCGCCAGGCAGCACCGGCCAAAGTGGCGGCGCGATGGTGGCAAGCGCGGCATTCGTCCCGGTAAGCGCCGCTGCGCCACCCAGCAGTCCGCCCGCGCCGATCAGCATCTCTTTTCGTCGTGTCATCGCGTCGTTGATCCTTTCGGGCTAGCGCATCCGCAAGACCGAAACGCAAGGATACTGCCACGATCAAGATGCCTGATGCGTCCGCCAATGCTCCGCGACTTCCGCGCCCGTCGCGAACCAGACCGGCTCCGGCATTGCCCGGACGTAGGCGATGAACCGCTCCAGCATCTGCACGCGCCCCGGCCGACCGGAGAGTTGCGGGTGCATCGTCAGCATGCAGTGGCCGCCGTACGCATAGATACCGGCGAATTCTTCCTGCCATGCCTGCAACGCATGCGCGGCGGGTTGAATCGGACGGGTCGCGCCACTTGGCCGGAAGAGGAAAAACGGCGCGTCGTCGAGAATCCACTGCACCGGCAATTCGATCACGTCGGTCTCTGGATGCTGGTACGGCAGGAAGGTGTCCATCAAATTGCTACTGTACCGAAAGCCGTACTCAGCGATCAGGCCGAGTGTATTCGTGCTGAATTCCCACGATGGCGACCGATAGCCGACCGGACGGACACCGGCGACCTGCTCAATCGCGCGCAGGCCGCGTTCCAGAACTTCCCGCTCGGCGTCTTTCGTCAGCGAGGTCGGCGTCTCGTGAATCCAGCCGTGGTGCCCGATCTCATGCCCGGCCGCGACGATCGCCTGCATCGTTTCGGGGTAGTGTTCCACGGTCCATCCCGGCACGAAAAACGAGGCGTGCAGATCGTGACGGGCGAGCAGATCAAGGATCAGCGGCACGCCGACGGTCGGGCCATAATGGCCCATCGAGAGCAGACCGGGCTTGTGTTCATTCGCCGGGTCCGCGATCAGCCAGAGCGTTTCCGCGTCCACATCGAATGAGAGCGTGACCGCGCACCGCGCGCCATTCGGCCACCGCCCCGGTTCCGCGTGAATCATTCCCTACCTCCTTCATGCGTCTGTCCATGAGGCATCATACCGCGCTTTCGGTATGATGTGTTCGTGTATCTCTTGTCCGGAGTAGCGGTGTTGGTACGTATCAACACGAACAGGCATAGTACCGTTTGCTGCCACCTTTACATTGATGAGAAAGTGGTATACGCTCCATGCTATGAGACGTATCCAACGCTCTTCGTTGCCCTTGATTATTGCCCATCGTGGCGCATCGGCGGATGCCCCGGAGAATACGCTTGCCGCCTTCCGCCTCGCCATTGCGCAGGGTGCGGACGGGCTTGAGTGCGATCTGCGCATGAGCGCGGACGGCATAATCGTCATTAGCCATGATGACTCGCTCCGGCGGACACAAGAGCATCCCGTACGGATCGCGGAGACGACCGCCGCCGCATTGGCGGCGTACGCTGTCCCGACACTCGCGGAGACGCTGGCGACCGTCCGAGGCAAATTGCCGCTCATCAACCTCGAACTGAAAGAGCCGATTCCGCCGGAGACGCTCGCCGCTACGATCGGCGCGCGGACGGACGACATTACTC
>JALYUS010000154.1 GCA_030853625.1 Chloroflexota bacterium | reverse complement strand
GCGGTCGTCCGTTCCTGGCTGATCGCGGCGCGCTTCGATGAAGCGACGATCTGCCGTATCCTGGAGATCGAAGACCTCTCCAAACTTCGCTCGACGACGCCGGAAGTCGCCGATCGCAACGCGGATGGGGCGCTGCTTCCACTCCTCATCAGGCTCTTTCTCTCCGCTGTCTCCTTGCCGCGCGCGGTGGTAGAAGAAGTCATTGATCCAGAAATGGTGGCGGCGCTCACGGCGCTTGATCTCTTGCGGTCGGGTAGTTTCGCGGTCGGGCAGGAGCGCGGCGAATCGCTGTACGCGCCCGTGCTGCTTTATCCCGTCGCCGGCTTCCTGATCGTGTCCGACCGTCACAACAGCCCCGATGGCTCGCCGTTTGTCCCGCCGCCGGACATCGTCTTCCCCGCCATCTTCGCGGGTACGTTCCAGTTTCTCCGCCTCCTGCCGTCCGGCCCGATGGATGCCGCACTCGATCTCTGCTCCGGGACGGGCATCGCCGCAATGGCACTTGGCCGCACGGCGGGCCGCGCCATCGCGGCGGATATTACCGCCCGCGCGACGCATTTCGCCCGCTTCAACCTGCTCCTCAATGGCTGTCAGAACGTGGAGGTCGTGCAGGGCGATCTCTACGCCCCCGTCGCGGGACGAACCTTCGACTGGATCGTGGCCCACCCGCCGTATGTCCCGGCGCTGGACGACACGATGATTTACCGCGACGGAGGCGAGACGGGAGAGCGCATCGTCCGGCGCTGCGTGGAGGGCCTCCCCCGGCATCTACGCCGTAATGGGATGTTCTTCGCTCTCTGCGCGGGATGGGATACCGACGCAGGCGCGTTTGAGGAGCGGGCGCGAGCGTGGCTCGGCGATGCGCGCGACGAGTTCGACGTGCTCTTCGCAGTCGGGAACGAGAAATCGCCCCGCGACTTCGTCAAGGAATGGGCGGATCAGCGAGGCGACGCGGCACGGGAGCACATCGGCCAATGGGACCTGTTGTTCGACCAGATCGGCGCGCGGAGCCAGGTGTACGGCGCGCTCGTGATGCGTCGGCGGGCGGACGAAATTGGCGCCTCCGAGCGACCGGCCCGCACCGCGCGCTACGATCTGAGCACGGCCACTGACGCTGCATGTTTCGAGTGGATACTCCGCTGGCAGGATTGGACGACCGAAAAACGGACGGCGGGGACGCTGCTGGATGCGATTGCCGACCTCCGTCTACGCCTCCCGTCCACGGTGCGCGTCGTCGTGACGCATACCGTGGCGGAGGGCGCGCTGGCGCCGAGCCGGTTCGTGATCGAGGCATCCCGCCCGTTCCTCGCGACGACCCGGGTCGATCCGTGGATGGCGATGCTCCTCAATCGCTTCGACGGCGAGCGGCCCGCCCGCGCGGTGTATGACGATGAGCACGCCGCAGGTCGGCTCCCCGCATCGTTCGGCCCGAACAACTTCGCCGACCTCGTTGAACGGTTCATTGAGCGCGGCTACGTGGAGATCGTGGGATCGCTGGACATTCTCTGAGTGCGACTGCGCACGCGACCCTCCTGAAACCCGCCTCGCACTGCTGATTGCGTGATAAACGCGAAAAAGCGATTGACAGTGTCGCGATAATCATCTATGCTACAAACACAGAGAGTGTGCAAAAGTCGAGCAATGTGCGGAGGAAAACCCGCGACAGGTCATTCGCCGATGATGGTTGGCGCAAGTAGCGGGCAATTGGATGGTGCGGAGAGGCGTAGCCTGGAATGAGGAGGGGATTGGGATGGCAATTGGGTTACACAGGGCGAAGCGGAGGAGCATCCTGAAGAGTGGGGCGCTTGTGCTCGCGGGGGCGCTGGGCCTCGGTGGTTTGGGTAAGGAGAGCGTCGCGGAAGCGGCCTCGGCTGATGGAGGGGGCAATACAACCCTGCTCCTGTTTGGCCGACAGTGGCAGACCTATGCTGCGGACCGTCGGCCGGGGGTCGTCCCCGTCAAAGGGGATCGAGTGGCGATGTACGGCGAGTTCACGGATGCGGTGGGGGGACAGAAGGTTGGCGAGTTCTATGCCAGTTGCTTCTGCGTCGGTTCTCCCTTCGGCGCCACCCCGTATTCCGCCGCGAACGTTGAGATGCACACCTTGAATCTCGATGGCGGCACGATCATCGGCATGGGATCCGCCTCGGCGGGCGAGAATGAGTACGCGATCGTTGGCGGCACGGGGCGCTTCCTCGGAGCGCGCGGGAGTTATACCGCGCAGCAACGACCGTGGGGATTAGGGGGCGACGGCACGGCGGAGTTTGTGATCACACTAATGGCATAAGGGGAGGGAACAATGGCTGCGGTTGACTATTTCCTCAAGATTGACGGGATCGAGGGCGAAAGCTCGGACGATAAGCATAGGGGCGAGATTGACATCGAATCGTTCAGTTGGGGCGCGACGAGCAGTGGGAGCGCCGCACACGGGAGTGGCGCCGGGGCCGGCAAGGTCTCGATGCAGGACTTCCACTTCGTGATGCACTTCAACAAGGCCTCACCGAAACTCCTCCTCGCGACTGCCAGCGGAGAATTTTTGAAGTACGCCATCCTCAGTGCGCGCAAGGCCGGCGGCAGGCAGCAGGCAGACTATCTTACCTGGACATTGAGTAATTGCCTCGTGACATCCTACGAGACCGGCGCAAATTCCGTGGCCGTGACTGAGTCCGTAGGCAGCACCGACGAACCAAGCCCGGAGGTCACTGCGGTGCGCAACGCAACGTCCGGCGCGCCGGCCGATGCGTTTAGCATCAACTTCTCCAAAATCGAGGTGTCGTACCAGGTGCAGAACGCTGACGGAACGGTGGGAACCGCGACAACGACCGGTTGGGACCTCGCCACGAACACCAAAGTCTGACGGCCTCGCGGAAATCGCGATGATTCGGTCTCGGTATAGACATTTTTCGATTGATCCATACTGTTCGGGGAGGCGATTGATTCCCTCCCCGAATCCCACATTTCAGGCAGGATACACGCATTTTGCCGCTCGCGCGGGAGATTGGCGGGCCGGGCAGGATGCGAACCTGCGATGTCTCTTCGTGCCTGGCGGTTCGAAAGACGTTCGCCGTCATCCTTTATAGAGAACGAGGACGATGCCGCTGCAAATCGCGCCGATGCCGAGCCAGCGGCTGGCGGGTACCGGCTCTTTGAGGAAGACGAGCGCCCAGATCGTCGTCAGGACATAGCCCATTGCGAGCAGCGGATAGGCGATGGAGAGATGGACGCGGGAGAGCACCGCCAGCCAGAAGAGCGATCCGCCGAAGAGCAAGACAAATCCCACGAGCACTTGCCACTGAAGAAAGGCACGTATCAACGTGCCCGGCGCGAGCGTGATCGTACCGATCCGGTTGACGCCCGCTTTGAGCAGGACTTCACCGAACGTTGAGAGCACAATCGCGATGACGAGCAAGGCAAATGCTGTCCCTGTCATGCTCGTGCCATTGCCCCGTGTGCATACACGTCGCAATCGCCCCATAGTCGTGCCAACGTCGTGCTCCTCTATCTCCCGTGCCATGTTAGCCCGCGAAGGCGCGGATGGCGTCCGCCACAAACACCACCTCGTCGGCGGTCATCTCCGGGTAGAGCGGCAGCGAGAGTTCCTCCCGCGCCTGCTGCTCCGCCACTGGATACGCCCCCTCACCCAGGCCGAGCGACGCGAACGCCGGTTGCAGATGTAGCGCAGTGGGGTAGTGGACCGCTGTACCGATGCCACGCTCCTTCAGGTAGGTCGCCAGTGCATCGCGGCGCGGATGACGTACCGCGAAGAGGTGCCAGACATGCCCCTCCGGTGCCGCACCCGGTCGCTCCTCGGGCAGTGTCACGCTGCTGCCCGCCAGCAACTCGTCGTATTGGTGCGCCAGCCGCCGCCGTGCCGCGTTCCACTCATCGAGGTGCGCCAGTTTGACCCGCAGGATCGCCGCCTGCATCTCATCGAGCCGGCTGTTCACCCCCTGGATGACGTGCTCGTACTTGCCCCGCTGCCCGCCATTGCGCAGCATCCGCACCGTCTCCGCGAGCGCGGCATCGTTCGTCGTCACCGCCCCGCCATCCCCCGCCGCCCCGAGGTTCTTGCTCGGATAGAAGGAGAACCCGCCGATCTTACCGATGCTCCCCACCCGCTGGCCCTCGTACAGCGCACCGTGCGCCTGCGCCGCGTCCTCGACGACCGGGAGACCGTGCCGCGCGGCAATCGCCATGATCGCGCCGAGATCGGCAGCCTGCCCATAGAGATGCACCGGCATGATCGCTTTGGTGCGGGGCGTGATCGCTCGTTCGAGCAGGGCAGGGTTCATGTTCGCCGTACCCGCTTCGATGTCCACGAAGACGGGCGTCGCACCGGTCATCGTGATCGCGAAGGCGCCGAAGGCCGCCGTCATCGGCACGGTGATCACCTCGTCGCCCGGCCCAACCCCGAGCGCGCGGAGAGCGAGCATCAGCGCATCGGTGCCATTGCCGACGCCGATGGCGTGCGCGACGCCGCAGTAGGCAGCGAACTCCCGCTCGAACGCTTCGGTCTCCGCACCGAGGATGAACCAGCCGCTGGTGAGCACGCGCTGCACGGCGGCGTCCATCGCATCCTTGATCGTCGCGTACTGCGCCGATGCGCTGGCAATCGGGATCGCCCGCGTTATCATGCGCATCTGTACCCTTCCATTATCTGTGACAGACTACGGGACAATCTCGATTTCCACTACTTGATCCGGCTGATAATAGGATTTGCCATCACTCGTGAGGATTTTGAGCGTGATCGTATGTCTGCCGAGAGGAAGCGTGTCTGCCGGGAAGGTGATCGTGAAACCGGACTTCGTATAGGCCGGATTCCCCAGCGTTGTCGCAACATCGGGGCGATCCGCACCATACATTGCCGGATAGTTTTGCGCGTCCACGGAGACAACAACGCCACCGGCAGCCGCGCCATTCGGGGCATCCACTGCCCAACCACGCAGCGTAATCGCCGTACCGTTTGCGATTTTGATCGGCATGGGTGGCGGCGTTGCAAACGACGTG
>JALYUS010000148.1 GCA_030853625.1 Chloroflexota bacterium | reverse complement strand
CCATCGAAGGAGAGCGCGGCATCGGCGGCGAGCAAATCGGTATGCGCCGCGACAAAGGAGGGCAGGCTCTGGCTACCGGATTCCTCCTCGCCGTCGAAGAGAAATTTGAGGTGGCATGGCAGCGGCACACCCGCGCGCTGAAAGGCGTCCACCGCTTTCAGGTGCGCGAGCAGGTTTCCCTTCGCGTCGGTCGTGCCCCGACCATACATCACGCCATCCACGATGTCGGCAGCGAACGGCGGATGTGTCCACTCGTCGAGCGGCTCGGCTGGCTGGACATCGTAATGATTGTAGATCACCAGCGTTGGAGCATCGGCGCGCGGGGCGCGTATCTCCCCATAGACGATGGGAAGCCCGGCGGTCTCCATCACCCGTGCATCCATACCGAGGTCCTGCATCATCGCAACGAGCAATGCCGCGCACTCACGCACGCCAATGTTCTGTGACGAGATACTCGGCTGGCGTACCGCGCGCTGCAAGTCCGCGATGAAACGCTCATCGTTTGCATCAACCGCCTGATAGACCGCATCAAGATCAGTCATCACTTCCTCCTCCATTCGTTCCACAAACGGGATGCTATCACATGCTACACTACTCACGAGCAATGGATGCGGCACGGAAGCGCCGATGGCAACAAACTGCGGCAGTCGTCCCCAGCGACTTCGCGATCGCAACGACGGTGACGGGAATGGATGCCTTTGTCTCGCAACAGGACACCCTCACTGATGCGTTGGTGCGCTGGACCGTGCGAGGTTGGCAATGGCGATCACCGCCTTGATCTTTCTGCTCGATATACCCAATGGATCATTCGTGAAATGGAGGATGCGATGCCACTGATGCAGCACCCAGCGGGCGATTATCAGTTCCTGCCGCTCGCGACCGACCCGCGTATCACGACGGGCGCGCCCTTTTCCGGCGGCGTGATCGCGATGCCGGGGTATGAGATCGTCCATGCGATTTTCCAGCATCCGCTGCCCTATCAGCAGGGGTTCGCCGCTGCGGAGCGGCATCTGACGGTACACGGGCGCGTCCGCACCGCGCTCTGCGGCGTCGAACTCCGCTGCCCGGAGCCGTATACCGTGAGCGGTTTCGGCGCGTTCAATCAGGAATACCGCGCGCTACTGATGGATTGGGGCGTCTTTGTCGAGGGGCAGAACCCAATCGGACGCAGCAATATCGCGCCGAGTGTGAATCCACCGACGGAGACGTTGCTCTACGCCTTCTCGTACACCGCGCCGACGACCGAGCGCGGAGAAACCTTCGTCGTTTCCGGCGCGCCCGAAAAGGCGACGGTGCGCCCCGGCGAAACTGCGCCCGATGCATTGCAGGAAAAGACCGGAAGCGTCATGCTGGCGATGCAGGCAAGCCTTGCGGCGCTGGGGACGGATTGGTCGGCGGTGACTGCCCTCAACCTCTATACCGAGCACGACCTCCATGCCTTTCTGCCAACGGAGATGCTCACGGCGATGGGTGTGGCGGCAGCGCACGGAATCCACTGGTATTACAGCCGCCCGCCTGTGATTGGCCTCGAAGTCGAGGTGGATGTGCGCGCCGTCCGGCAGGAACTGCGATTGTCCTGACGTAATTGCGTCGGTTATTGCGGCGATTGCTGATCCGCCGCCGCGCGCCGCGCCTGCCGCTCCAGATGCTCCTGACCCCATGTAGTCAGGCGACACTGGAGCGGGTTCTGCGTCGTGCATTCGACGAGACCGAGCCGATCCATCTTGTCGAGGATGCGCTGCACGGCGACGAGCGGTACACCGAGGCCGGGCGCGACCGTGCCGACGTAGCAATAGGCGCCGTCCACCGGGCCACACGCCGCGAGGAGTGCGTCCGCGATCCGGCGAAACTCCTCGGTTGACGACATGCACCGCTCCTCTCGCCACGCGGGGCGTTTAACTGATTGACAGCCCGGCGACCGAACCATACGACGTGCCATTCACCGTCACGACAATTTGCGCGGTCGTTCCGGGGATTGCACCGGTGGTAACGATTGATGCTTGCGCGATACCATCGTTGTTCGTCGTTACATCACTCGCCTGGGCGGCAACGCCCATCTCAAACTGCCAGTCTACATGGATCGGCGTGTTCGCCACCGGCACGCCATCTTTGGTCAGTTTGATCGTCAGGTTGACGGGGGTATCCGGTTTCGGGTTTGGTGGTTCCACGATTGCCACAATGGCAAAGCCACCATTCGCCGGGGCGGGCGCGGCGGTCGCCGAAGGCGCGGGTGTCGCGCTACCGGAAGGAGCCGGGGTCGCGTTCCCCGCCGGGACCGGCGTCGTGCCACCTGGATAGCGCCATGCGTAATACGCCCGCCCGATGTTGCCGTATTCCACCTTAAAGCCATCCGGGTTGCTCGGCGTGTAGGTAAGCACGCGCCGCTCGAACCCTTGCATCAGGACATCCTTCTGCGTGCCGCCGACCTTGACCGTCGCCCAGATTGGCTCGGTGATCGCCAGGCCGATGGCGGAGAGGCCACCGAAATCGGGCGCGTTGCGGAAGTCCGCGAATGCCTTAGGGAGATTGTGCTTCGTCGTGTCATCGAAACCGGCAGTCACCGCCTGTGGATCGCCCTTCGTATCATAGGCGCCGAATGAGCCATCGGCTTCGTACTGCTTCGTGACGGGCTTGCCATTGTTGTTCTGCTCCGCCGCCTGCACCTTCGCGAGATCGGCGTAGGTCGGAAACGCGTTGTCCGGGTCCCCCGCGACTGGCACTTTCGCCGGGTCACGCGGCACGAATGTGTTGTCCCCATTCTGCTGCTTGCCGGTGATCAGTTCGACGGTAAGTAGCCCCGCCGTGATCGTGCTGTTCGCGCCGAGTTCCATCCGTCCCTTGTCGAAATACTGAACGGTGCGCGTGCCGCCTTGCGCCTCTTTGTACCCTTCGGACAGACCATCCGTGAAGGGCGACGGCCCCCAGACATAGGTCTTGCCGCCGGGGTTCGCATCAGTCTTTGCCCAGAGAGCCTTGAACGCATCGTTCGCGAAACCCGCCGCCGAGAGCGACGGGAGCATCAGCACGAGCGCGAGCGCCACGCCGAGTATCGCCCCACCCCGCGCGCATCGCATCCTTCTCCGCATCATTGCTGCTCCTTCCGTACCGGAACCACACCGACCGACGCCCGCCCCGATGGGCCACGACCCGGCGGGCAGTGTAGCGATCATCGGTGTGTAATGCAAAGGAGATGAAAGCGACGACGTTCGTTGCGTTACCCGTTGGCATCGAAAATCGTGGGGCGTTGTGCGACTTTCGTTCGCGCGTCCGGCTCGTACACTGGCCTATCCATTGGGCGCGTTCGCAATGTCCCTGCTACTGCTTGTGCGACCCGATCCTGCGCAAGTGTCAGATATTCCCAGACGACATCCGAACCGGCCGACCGACGCCCATGCAGTGCTGCCACACACAGTGCGGAGCCAACGCCCATGTACGGATCAATGACAAGATCGCCTTCGTTTGTCATTGAAAGCACAAGACGCTCGATCAATTCGACGGGAAACTGACAGGGATGCGGCGTCTTCTCAACATGATTGTGCTTTACATTCGGAATGACCCATAAGTCGCCCGGATTTTTCCCCAGCGGGTTGCTGGAAAACTCGCCCGTTTTCGGTCCCTTGAAGTATTTTTTGCCGGGATATTTCTGTGGAACGCGCACGGGATCAAGATTGAAAACGTAGTCGTCACTCTTTGTAAACCAGAGAATCGTTTCATAGCGCCCGGAGAATCGCCGGGAAGCGTTGAGTCCGTGCTCGAAATGCCAGACGATCCGATTACGCAGCAGCAAACCCAACCGCTTACAGATCGGATAAATCAGAATGTCGAGCGGGTACACTTCGCCGCCATCAACATGATTGCCGACTTGCCAACAGAGGCTTCCATTGCGCGCGAGCACACGTACGGCTTCTTTCAGGGTTTCCTCCTGGCCTCGGAGGTATGTATCCAGCCCGGTGCGACGCTCATACTCCTTGCCGATGTTATAAGGTGGCGAAGTAACGATCAGCCGCGCCGCACCATCGGGAATCTGGCGCAGCAAATCCAGCCGATCGCCAAAGTATATTGTTGCGGACGCCGATCCGGAATACTCCGATGCAATTCCCTGTGTGGATTCAGCAGTCGAGAAAAGCGATCGTGGCTGCATGTGTCATCCCTCCGACACGAATCGTAGATATGTACGTTCGGCAATGTGTTCCAATCGGGAACATCATACAGCATACCCGTTGCTACGATCAAGAAGTTCCAGAGTGGAACACCGAGATAATCAGGGGCAACATGAATCAGAAGCGCAATGTTGTGGGGCCACAAATCCGTAAGGTACGTGAGAAAGCGCGCCCGCGATTGACTCAGCAGGACTTAGCAGCGCGACTCGAAGTGCGCGGTGTGCATATTGACCGAGCGGGAATTTCAAAGATCGAGACGGGCTATCGTGTCGTCACAGACGTGGAACTGCTGGCATTTGCAGACGCTCTCAGCGTCACTGTGCAGCGGCTACTCGATCATGAAGAAAGGGATACATGAGAATCCTCGCACGCTACAGCCACAAAGGCGGTGCGGACTTTTTAGCGGCCAATCATCCATCCGAACTTCATGAGGTGCTCGACGTACTTTCACAGATAGATGCCAATGTCGCATTGACGAAGAAGAGCCGGGAGAAAACGATGATGGAGCAATTGCTCTACTCTCCGGTTGTACTGAACAAGGCGATCAAAGACTTGCTCTATCCGCTCGGTTGGGCAACGTTGGGCGCGAACGGGAAATACTCAGAACCGAGGGTTTGGCTCACAACCGTCGTGGATGAAACTCGCAGCGAACACAAAGGATTTCGTGCAATGGACGGGATCAAGAACAGTGTTGGTCTCGAAATCCAATTTGGGAAGTATGCGTTCATGGGGTATGACATCCTGAGCAAGATGCCCATTTTTGCAATTCGAGGCAAAATAGATTGTGGCATTGAGATCGTTCCAATGAAGTCTCTTTCGACCGGAAAACTTGCTGAGACAATCATTATCGAGCAACAGACCGGATACCGGATGTCTACCGGCGTCTCGTACTTTGAGCAGATCAAGGCGGATTTGGAGACACGCGGGGCAGCCGACCTCGATGTTCCAGTTCTCGTTCTCGGCATTGATGTGTAGCGATCGCTGATCGGCATTGTGTCGAGTGTCGAGGGATCATTCGCTGAAACCTATGCGCGTGCTATGCTATTGCACGAATCGTTCGCACGCACGCAAATGAGCCGTGACTAATGTCCACTGCCGTACCGCTCACCGCCGAAGAACTCGATGCCCTCCGCGCGATGAACAGCCCGACGATCGCCAACGCGATTGAGACATTCAATTATCGGCCCCGCAACGAGGGATTCATGGACAGCAGCATCCGCTGTATCCTCCCCGAACTCGGCGCGATGGTTGGCTACGCGGCGACGTGCGTGATCGAGACATTCGCGCCCGGTGCTGGCA
>JALYUS010000049.1 GCA_030853625.1 Chloroflexota bacterium | reverse complement strand
TCCGTGTGCCTTCGCGGCGGACGTTCCACGACCAGTGACCAGCCGTCCCATTCATACCGGCGAACGCGCGTTCGCACCTGCCAGAGAAGGCGTTCTGGGCGACACCCCCGACTTTTTAGTACTCTCCAGTTGTAGACCGCATCGATCTGGTGCGGCAGCGGCTCGATCTGCGACGCGCCGACCGCGAACTGCGGGTCGAACTGCGCCGCCGCACGGATGCGCTCGGCGAGCGCGGCGAGTCGGAACCGCTCCCCGTCCGCATCGAAGCCGACGCGGCGGATGGCGAACTCATCGGGACTGAAGACGCGATCGTAAAAGACGTTCGTCGCGAGCTCGACGGCTTGAATATGCACCCCGATCCCTTGGACGGCTGCGAAGATGACGCGCGCAGGCCCGGGCAACTGCGGACTCGTAATAATGTCGCCGTTCTGTGGAATCGTGATCATTCCTACCCCTTCCCCACCGACGTGTCGCCCTCGAATGCCGCAGACGCATCCCCCACCCGGCCAACTCGTGCCCATCCCGGATTGAAGGGCGGCAACACTGTGGCATCTGCGATCGCGTGGCGACGTTCCAGTGATCTTAACGTACCATCAATCACTTCGTAATGGCGTGCTCTCCTTAGCAGTCACCACAATGCGAGATACTCCGTTGTGTCCGGACAGTACGGACGCGACATAACGTTGCGTAAACTCCGCTATTGTAGGAGAATACTAAGAACATGAGTTCTGTACATACGGTCTCCGGGACCCGAATGGCAGGATCGCGTAGCTAGTGAGGTGCATTCTATGGTATCGGTGAAGATCGGGCCGAACGAACGCGGCATGGACCAGGTGGACGAGAGTTGGGTGAATCAGGAGATTCATCGCTATCGTAGGGGTGGTGAATCGGTCTGTGTCCGCGTGCGGATCGACACGCCAAGCATGAGTATTTCGTTGATCACACCGGGCTGCGGTGGTGGCGGTGGCGGAGGGGGAGCGCTGAATCCTGCCGAGCATCACGCCGTCGACTTGTGGAGGAGACACCGGCTCGGCACGATGGAGTTCACCGGGGGGAACCTCGTCGCTTTCCTGCATGAACTACGGCGGATGCTCTAGCAGCACCGATCGCTAGGGTCATCACTACCCGACAATCTGCATGCGAAGCAGGGCAGTGATATCCTCCGCGATCTTGGTGGCATCGCGCACGATGGCTATCCGTGGCCGCTGGGGTGGCGTCAGTTGGGCGCGAAACGGACCGCTCTTCATCGATCCGCCCCATGTCTGGGGCTTGCTTAGATACTCTGCTTCCCTCTTCCAACTGACTCCGCCGGACGTGAGTACAGCGCCGAGGATCACCACTTCGGTCATCGTCCGCTTGGGATCGATATCCTTGAGAATGCGATCCACCGCCCGCAGCATGAACGCGAAGTGATCGCGCACGTCTTCTTCGACGACGCCGAGCGCCGGCCCATGCGCCTGCTGCCGCTGAGGGGCGATGGTGATGATGCGGACCGATCCTTGCTGATCCACGAGGATAGAGGTATCGGGCTGCTCGATGATCACCGCGTCGCCCTCGGAACGAATGTCTGTCTTGTGTGCGGGGCTGAGGATCCGCGTCCTACCGAACTGCGTATGCTGCTGGATCGTCTGACCGAGCGCGACGGTGAGCGCCGCAGGCCGGACGACCTGGTCAACGTCACCCGCCACGACCACACAGAGCCGCGTCGTGAAGTCGTGGCTACGCTGCGGGACGAGTTTCTCCGCGCGGGAAAGCATCATCTGTACGTTGACGGATCGTGCTCGCGGTATGCTAGGTGGTGTCGTGGCAGCGCGCGGTCGTTGTACCGGTGGTTTCGCTGCCGGAAGACGCGTTGGCGCGGACACGGTGCGCCCAACGGGTGCGCGCAACTTTTTGACAGCGTCCTCGACCCCCTTTGCGACATCCGCCCACCCCTTATCTTGCGGGCGCCAGTCGGTGATCGGCTTCCCGTCCGTCGGCAGCACCTGCAACCCACTGAACGGCGCCGACTTCCAGGAAACGTCGCGCAGGATAACCGGGATCACGCGCGCCCTGCCGGCCTTATGTCGCCGCAATGCCCGCGTCATCTCCACGTCGTAGCAGTACGGAGAAGCGAGGAATGATGCACTGATAAGCAGGAGCACGATGTCCGCCGCCGCGAGATTTCTGTCAATCGCGCCTTTCCATTCCTCGCCCGCACCGATCTTCCGGAAGTGCCAGGGGCTGATCAGACCTTGGTGCTCCAGCAGCTTGAGATGTGCATCCAGCCGCCTACGCATGCGCTCGTCTTCGTGTGAGTAGGAATAGAAGATGCGCAGCGGCTGCGCTTTTTTGGGAGTGGGAGAGGGTGGCATCGTGCTCGGCGCTCCTTCGAGGAAATTCGGTCGCTCAACGCGGCTCAATGCGCGTGAGCCAGTCCATCTCATCGAAGTCGGTATCCCACGAATAGATTTCGGTCAGTCCGCGGGCGCGCATGAACACCGCATTCCACGCATCGGGCAGAGAGATCTTCTGCGCGGCATAGAGGGAGAAGGCCTCTTGATAGAGCGGTTTGTTGGGGAGCTGCACGCCGCGCAGCATGATAATCGGCAGGACCAGTGCTTGGACCTCTGGCCGGGGCACTTTATAGAAGCGCTGCAAGGTGAAGACCGTCTCGAAGATCACTGCCTGCGTCGTGACGACCCGTTCCTCGCCCCGTTCAATGCGTTGCAGCAAGGCGAAGGCTGCGGTGGCCTTACGCTCGTCGTCGCGTGTGAGATAGCGCAAGAGGACATTGGTATCAAGAAAGCGCAGTGGCATAAAAGATTGGTTACCCTTCCTGCATCACCTCTTCGGCGACGCCCTCCTCGACTGCCTCACGGATCGCCCGCCAGTCTTCCGGTCGCTGATGGGGAGTGACCGCACCGAAGCCTTTGAGGAGCTTAGATTCCGCCCGCTCGATTTTCACACCATCAGTGATCGGCACGATGCGCACGGTGTCCTTGGGCTTGATACCCAGGCGGGCGCGTTCCCTCGCTGGCAGGGTGATCTGCCCCTTCTGTCCGACTCTACTCTCAAATTCTTTCATGGTCATATCCTCCGCAATAGTTGTACCTTGTTGTGTGGTCATACCTCTATAATCTGTATGGCAGTATAGCACGGAGGGCGTTATCTGTCAATCAGTATCTCTCTTTGTGAAAGTGTTGGAGTCAGCGCATGATGGATGGTGGCAAGCTTGTCAGTGCGTTGCAAAAGAAAGATCGTCTCGAAGATGACAAGGGCGTGGTGACGACCTGCTCCGTGCCCTCCGCCACACGGTCAAGGAGTGCAAGCGCCAAGGCCGCCTTGTCGGGATCGTCATTGGTGAGGTAGCGGATGAGGATATTGGTGTCGAGGAAACGTGCCATCGTTACTGCTGGCCGCGCGTGGCCGCATCCTCCGCGACCCCTTCCTCGAACTCCCGGCGCAACGCCGCCCAATCTTCGGGTCGGGTGCGGGGCGTGACCGAGCCGAAATGTTTGTGCAGATTGCTTTTCGCCTGCCGCACCTGTTCGTCCGGGATGGTACCGGTTGCGCCCTGTGGCGGCATGACGACGGCCACGATCCGATCGTGCCCTTTGAGTTGCAATGGGCGGTTGCTCCGTCCGACCTCCTCGGCGATCCGCAGCAGTTCGGGGTTATTGGAGATGTCCAGTGAGTCGCGCTCGTGTGCCATGATTGTGTCCTCCGTTTCGCACGGCGATTATATCACAGTAGGGAAACGTTAAGTGACGGCGACTGCCGGATCGTCCCCGGTGATCCCTGGTGTCTGGCTGCCGCGCCTTGCGGTGCATCATGGAGTGGTAATCGGTGAGGAGATGGTCGCGCAGGGGCACGGTCACGGGCGATAGAGCGTCAGTCCGGGGATGTCGTCATAGTCGCCTCTATCGTTACTGACAAACTCCAAGTTGTGCTCAAGGGCAGTCGCGGCAATGCATAAATCCAAGGCGCGGGAGTTTACCCGCTTGCCTTGTCGCCGGAGTTCCTGGCGAAGGGTGGCGCACCGCCTCGCCACGGCGGGCGTGAAGGCGAGCACGTTGGCGTTGGCAAAAAACCGCGTGCATGCGTCTCTCAGTTCTTGGGTCGCCTGGGCGCGCAGTGTCCCCTCATAGACTTCCATGTAGGTGATGATGCTGACGGCGATGCCATCTGCTGAGAGCTTATCCAGGAGATCCACGGCCTCCTGCACGTTGAGGAGGTTGTCGATAATCCAGTTCGAGTCGATCAAATAGCGCATTATTCGGCCGGGCGTCCGATGTTGTCTTGCCCGCGCTCGGCGCGCAGATCCGCAAGCAGTTCGTCCCGGTTCACACCCTTCATCGTGCCAGCAGCGGCATGGATCGCGTCGCGCATCTTCTGCGGATCGTAGGGTGCGTTCGGTTCGTCGGTCATCTGAATATCGTCATCAACCGGCACGAGGCGATAGAGGTCGCCAGCAATCATCACTTCTGCTGGTTTGTTCTCATTTTTTGCACGGTCGAGGTATCGGGCAAGCTCGCGCTCGATGTCCTGATTCATTTGGTTTTGTTGCGGTTGTGCGCTCATCTCGTCTTCCTTTCCGGTCACGGCCCGATTATAGCATACGAAGACACTGCGAAGCTATTTCTTTGTCGCGTTCTTCTTCGCCCGACTCTGCATCGCTAGCCGTCGCCGCGCCCGCACTTTTGCCAGCAGTTGCCGCCGCGCGTCCCGTTTTTCCCGCCACTCCACGGGGAGCGCGAATGCGTATCGCCGGGTTTCCGCGCAACTCATCGCCCCTCTCCGGCCCCTTCATCGTCCAACACACTTGGCCCGATCAGCCGTAGGACGTCGTGGTTCGGCAGGTGCGTCCAGCGCGGCACCCCCAGCCTCGACCGCATCACCCCATGGAGCATGAACAGTTTCGGTGTGTAGCTGTCAAACGTCACCCGGCTGTACTCCACGCCCCAGCGCTTGTCCTCCTGCGTTTCCCGCGGATAGTGCTCGATGAACCGGAACGGCTCGCGCTCCTCGAAGCGGTGCGGCAAATGCCTGGCTCCGATCTCGGCTGCCAAATACTCGCACATGTTTTATGTTATCTGGAATCGACACGCGGTGGCTGTCCCAATCGTGCCGTTCTCGTGCGTGTCGAGCGGGAGAGATCATGGTCACCCTTCAGTGGGAACGGTATCCCTACGTCATTCGTTTGGAACCCGCCCGCGTCTGGCTGCAGATGCAGCACCAGCTGCAGCTCGCCCCGAAGACGCTCGACGCCTACGGACGCTCCCTCAATGATTACCTCGCCTTCTGTGACCGCACCGCCACCGCTCCCGAAACCGCCGCCCGCGATCATCTCGCGCGCTACGTCGCCGATCTGACGACACGTCCCTGCCCAGTCCGGCAGGGGGATCAGCCCGACCAAATGCGCCGGGGACTCGCCAATGCGACGATCCAGTTACGTCTCACGGTCGTCCGCCTCTTCTATGATCGTCTCATCGAACAGGGTGCCCGGGAGGATAATCCCGTCGGCAGGGGCCGCTACACCCCCGGGAACGCCTTCGCCGGCAAACGCGAGCGCGGGTTGCTTGCGCGCTACCAGCGCCTGCCGTGGATTCCGGGGGACGACCAGTGGCAGACGCTCTTGCGCGCGGTGCGGGACGAACCGCTCCGCAACCGCGCGATGTTCGTGCTCGCCTACGACGGCGCGCTCCGCCGGGAAGAGCTCGTCACCCTGCAGGTCGGCGACCTCGATTTCGC
>JALYUS010000047.1 GCA_030853625.1 Chloroflexota bacterium | reverse complement strand
ACTTCCACGAACGCGCGGCGGTAGAAGTCGCCGAGCGCCTCGGCGGAAACCCGTGGGTAGGTGTCATGGAGATGCTCGGCGACCGCCATCGGTTCCTCCCTTCCTGTGCGTGGTCGCATCGGCTGCGCGCCCACACATGCCGTTTCCAATCTTCGCGTGCGACGCCCGCTTCGTCGCTGATCAGTACGAGGCCCCAGGCGACGAGAGCGGCAGTCAGATGGTCGCGCAGGATGGCATGTTCGCGGTCGCACCCAACGAGGGGCGACCGTAACACCGGCAATGGCGAGATGGCATCCACTCGATCCTCGCCCAGTTGACAGCAACCAACGCACTTCTGGGGAGAGTATAGCGCAAACGTCATGCACGAGAAGATGTGCCTCCTGACATTTGACATCGGTAGTCATTGGGCGAAACGTGCAAATTGTCCCAATTCAGTTGCGTCGCAAGAATGACCCACTATGACACCCCCGAACGTCGTTCGGTCGCGCCGATTTCTCCTGTAACGGCCCGTTCATAAACTTGTCTGCCTGTCACTGTCTCACGTATCCGTTCAGGGTTGAGGAGAAATGCGTACTGTGAGGCAGGCAGAGGGGAAAGTCTCGCCGCGTACCCGCCACGTCCCAAAGAGTGAGGCGAGGATCACCCGTTCCTGCCGTTGGATCGTTTCGTGCTCGGCGATGACGAGCCGAATCAGGTCATCGCGACTGGCGTGCGTGAGATCAATCATGGCGCCAGCGTACTCCGCCCCCTCATCCCTGAACAGATTCTGCATCCGTATATTTTCGCTTTTTCCTTCATACATCGGTATTATGCAGCCGGTCATCCAGCGCATTTTCCTTGCCGATGCGACGTATCGCACGAACGCCGCACGTCTGCGCGATGAAATGGCGGCCTTACCGGGGCCGGAGTACGCGGTGGAACTGCTCGAACGGCTCGCGGTGGAGAAACAGTCGCTGCTCACAGCGTGAATACCGGCGTCTGCGCATCATGGTGATTAACGGATTGAACGCGGCGCCCAGCGGTCGCCGTCACGCGCCATGACGTGTGTGATGCCGACATCGCGGAGGATCGCGGCGGCTTGCGGGAAACCGGCGGCGACATCGGCGGGCTGATGGGTGTCCGCTGTGACGGTGACCGGGATGTCCAGATCGTGGCAGCAGGCGAGCACCCACGGGCTGGGGAACGGGGCGGCAATTGCCTTGCGGAGGCCAGAGGTGTTCAGTTCGACGATTAGCCCGCCCGCTTTGAAGGCGTGTAAGGTCTCCTCGACTGCCGCGACGTACCATGCATCCGTCTCGCGGAAGTAGCGGTCGCCGCTGTTCCACATCTTCATCTTGTCCATGTGGCCGACGATGGCGACGCCGGGCGTACCGACCATCCGGCGCTGCAACGCGAAATACTCCTCGAAGGCGCGCCGCACATCGCCCTGCCAGCCGCCTGCCAGCCCAGCGGCGAATCGCGCGGCACTGTCGTCAATCTCCCACGGCATGCCCTGTTCATCCGTCCCAACGAAATGGACGGAGCCGACGAAGTAATCGAAATTGTGCGGAAGAATCTGCTCGCGAATAAAGCCATCCATGCCCGGCACGTAGTCGAGTTCGAGGCCGAGATAGAGCGGCACGCGGTCGCTGTATTCGCGTTGCAGGCGGCGCACCTCCGCGCAGTAGGCGGGGAGGTCATCGAGCCGCATCATCCACGGATCGCGCATCGGTACGGGCAGCGGCGCGTGGCAGGAGACGCCGTACGAATCGAGGCCCGCCGCCAGCGCCGCCTCGATGTATTCGACAATCTCGCCCTCGCCATCGCAGTAGCGGCTGTGCGTATGGTAATTCGTGCGCAAGGTCATGGCAGCAGGTTTCGATCAATCGCGCCATCGGGCAGCGGCGGCTCCGCGCGGTAGAGATAGGCGATGGTCGGCTGCCGTTCGATCAATCGCTGGCGCATGTCGCGCGCGTCCAGTTGCGTTTCGGCATGGAAGGCGAGGGCGGCGATTTGCGCCTCAAGCGCCGCTGCGGGGAAAGCGATTTCCGTGTTCGGCTTCCCTTCGACGCCGGGAATCTCGCGGCCCGATGCTTCGGCGATAGAGCGGGGAACGGCCGGGTAATAGAGCCGTTGCAGTTCTGGAATCGCATCACGCAACCGGGCAAACGCATCCGCTGTCACCTCAGCAATGCGGATATGGTCGGGGTGGCCGTAGATGCCATACGGGCCGAACGTAATCACCGTCGTCGGCGCGACGCGGCGCATCACGGTCATCACCTCGTCGCGGAGTGTCTCATACGGCACAGCAGACAATTGGCCGTCGTGGTGATCGAGCAGATAGAGGTCACGGAAACCGAGGGCGCGCACTGCCTCGCGGAGTGCCGCCTCGCGCACCACGCCGAGGTTTTCCTGCGTGGTGACGGGCGGATCGCCGAGTTGCCCCGCCTCACCGCGCGTCGCGCACAGCAGGTCCACGGGCATGCCGCGCATCGCGTACCCGGCGAGCGCGCCACCCACCCCGAAGGATTCGTCATCCGGGTGCGCGAAAACGCAGAGGATGCCGGGCGCGGTCATGCGCCGACCGCTTCCTTAAAGCGACGAATGGCGTCAATATGCTCCTGTGGCGAGTGCAGTCCGGCCTTCATCGTGTTGACGCTCAGGTGCGTCGCGCCGATTGCCCGCCACCCCTCGACCTGCTGCGTCCATTCGTCCGGCGTCGTGCCCGCGATGCTGACGCGCGCCTCGAAGCCGATTGCGGACGGGTCACGCCCGGCGGCGCGCGCGTACTCCCGCATCTTCTCGATCATCGCACGCGCGGTATCGTCCGGCGGGCGCTGCGGGAACCAGCCGTCACCCATCTCGCCGACACGCTTCAGCGTCGCCTCGGAACTGCCGCCAATCCAAATTGGAATCGGGCGTTGGACGGGCATCGGGTTGAGGCCCGCCGCCTCAATCTGGTGCCATTTGCCGTGAAACGTCACGACTTCGTCCGTGAAGAGCGCACGGAGGACGGCGATCTGCTCCTCGCTGCGCTTGCCCCGGTTGCGGAAGTCTTCATTCAGCGCCTCGTACTCCACCTCGTTCCAGCCGACGCCGATGCCGAGCCGGAACTGTCCGCCCGTCAGCACATCCACTTCCGCTGCTTGCTTAGCAACGAGCACCGTCTGTCGCTGCGGCAGGATGATGACGCCCGGCACAAATTCGAGATGCGTCGTCAGCCCCGCGAGGTAGCCAAAGAGGACGAATGGCTCGTGAAAAAGGCTCGCGGTCGTATACGGGCCACTCCAACCCGGCCGGTTCGTGATGTCCGCACCGACGACATGATCGTAGGCGAGGAGATGGGTGTAGCCCAATCCCTCCGCCGCCTGCGCGTAGTCGCGCACAGCAATCGGGTCCGCCGTGATCTCATTCTGTGGGAACGTCACACCGATGCGCATCCGTCTTCCTTCTTTCGGTTCGTTGCAAAAGAGCATCTACAGGGACGAACCACCCACGGGCAGCCGCTATTCCGCGCGGCTGCGGTTAACGTACCGACCTGCGCATTCTTCAGTGGCGGCAGGCTGATGGACATTAACGACCTAATCCGGTAATTGTCTGGTGGTGGCGGGCTTCCAGCCTGAATGATTTACAGGCTGGAAGCCTGCCACCAGTACCCGGTTAAGTTTTTAATGTTCATCAGCCCGCCACCATACGTTGCTAATACGTCGAGAGCGGCTTGCGGGCGAGGATGACGGCTTTGTCGTCGCTGTACGAGTAGACCGAGCCATCTTCGTTGTAGACGAGATCGTAGAATTCCCTGATGGCGGGTGCGGCGTTCGCCCACGCGGAACGTACCTCGTCGGCGTTCGCGTTCGCGCGGCCAATCCACTGCTCCAGTTCGTGCTCCTTGCGATACATCTCGATGCTAACGACCTCGAACTCGGCGCCGGCGAGGAGTGCCAGCCATTCCGCCTCGGTCGCCGAGCGGACATGCGAGCCGTCTCGCAGTTTCTCGATATGATTGAGGAGATCGCCCGCCTCACCCTCCGGCACGATGCTGTCTTCGAGCAGAAATCGCCCGCCCGGTTCGAGGACGCGCGCCACCTCGTGAATATAGGCGTGGGTGTCCGGGAAATGGTGCGGTGCGATGCGGGTCGTGACGAGGCTGAAGGCGTGATCCGCGAAGGGCAGGTCTTCGGCGTCGGCGAGCGCGTACGTGACGTTTGCCATCCCTTTGGAGGAAATGAA
>JALYUS010000044.1 GCA_030853625.1 Chloroflexota bacterium | reverse complement strand
GGGTCGGATAAAGGGCTTGATTTCACCGCTCTCGCGGACGCAATGATCGGCGCGAAGGCGATTATCCTCTTTGATGGCCGCGTGCCGACGCCCCTCGCGGCGATGCTGCACGCGCGTGGCTATGCGGGGCCGGTCATCGGGCCGGTGCAAACGATGGCGGATGCCATCACGCAGGCGCTTCGCCTGGCGGCGCCGGGCGATACGGTGCTGCTCTCGCCGGGTGCGGCGTCGTTCGGCATATTCCAGAACGAGTTTGACCGTGGGGACCAGTTTCGCGCTGCCATCGAGCGGCTGCGACAAGAAGCAGAGGCAGACGATGGTCGTTGAACGGATCGCCCTGAACGGAACGCAAGCGCCCGCGCGCCCTGCCACCACCGCGCCGCAGGGGCACGTAGACACCGTGCTCGTCGGCACGCTGATCGTGCTCGCCGCATTTGGCACGTTGGTGCTGTTCAGCGCGTCGTACGCCATCGGCATCCGGGATACCGGTGACAGCCTCTATTTCCTCAAACGGCAGGCCGCTTCGGCGGTGCTCGGCATCGCGGCGCTGCTCGTTACCGCGCGAGTGGACTATCATTTCTGGCGGCGGTGGTCGGTGCCCGCGATGGTCGGAACGGGGTTGATGCTCCTCGCCGTCCTGCCGCTCGGACGGACGGTCTTCGGCGCGCGCCGCTGGTTCGAGGTTGGGCCGGTGCAGGTGCAGCCGAGCGAGATCATGAAGTTCGTCCTCATCCTCTATATGGCGGACTTGCTCGATCGCAAAGGGAGCCGGATTCGCCATTTCCTCAATGGGGCGATCCCGTTCGCGATCATCCTGGGCGTGATCCTGTTCGTCGTCATGCTCGAACCCGATCTCGGCACCGCGACGGTGCTCGCCGTCGTCGGCATCAGCGTCTTCCTGATCGCGGGCGCGGACATCCGGCAACTCGGGCTTTTCCTGATGAGCGGCGCGGGCGCGTTCGCGCTGCTCGCGTTCACCGCGCCGTACCGGCGGGAGCGGTTGCTGCTCTTTCTGCACCCGGAGCGCGATTTACGCGACGCGGGCTGGCAACTCTGGCAAGCGCGCATTGCCCTTGGTGACGGTGGCATCTTCGGCCTCGGTCTCGGCGCGTCGCGGCAGAAATTTAGTTGGCTCCCTGCCGCGCACACAGACGCGATTTTCGCCGTCCTCGGTGAAGAACTCGGTCTCGTTGGTTGCGCCGTCGTGATCGGGTTGTTCGCGGCGATAGCCGTGCGCGGCTACCGGACGGCGATGCGCGCGCCGGATCGTTTCGGCGGGATCATGGCGACGGGGATCACGACGTGGCTCGTCTTTCAGGCAGTCATCAATATCGGCGGCGTGACGACGGCGATACCCTTCACCGGCGTGCCGCTGCCCCTGTTCTCCTACGGCGGCTCATCGCTCGCGGTCACACTCGGGGCGCTCGGTGTTCTGATTAACATCTCGCGCGCGACGGGATCGTCGAAACCGTCGCCGCGTCGCGCGCCACAAGGAGATGGGCGTGGCGATGACTGAGCGGACAGACGCAGCGGTCACGCTCCCGCACATGGGCGCGACGGTCCATTTTGTCGGTATCGGCGGTGCGGGGATGGTCGGCCTGGCGCGCATTCTGGTTGCGCAGGGATACCGCGTCACCGGCTCCGACCGGAGCGATTCGCCCGCGCTCGGCATGCTCCGCGATCTTGGTGCGACCGTCCATGTCGGCCATGACGCGGCCTCGGTCGGTGACGCGGCGCTCGTCGTCATCTCGGCGGCGGTGCGTGATGAGAATGTTGAAGTGGCGGCGGCGCGGGCGCGCGGTATTCCGGTCGTCAAGCGGGCCGCGCTGCTCGGCGCGCTCGCGAACGCGCGGCGATGCATCGCGGTGGCGGGCACGCATGGCAAGAGCACGACGAGCGGCATGATCGCCTTTATCCTCAGTATGCTCGGGCACGATCCGCTCTTCGTTGTCGGTGCGGAAATCCGCGACCTCGGCACGAGCGCGCGCAACGGCGCCGGCCCGCTCGCTGTCGTCGAGGCGGACGAATACGATTATTCGTTCCTGCATCTGACGCCGGATATCGCCGTCATCACGAATATCGAGCACGACCACCCCGACATCTTCCCGACGATTGACACCTATCTTCACGCCTTCGCACGATTCGCGTCACAAACGCGCGCAGGCGGGACGATGATCGTCGGCGCGGATGACCCGCACAGCGCGGCGATTGTCGCGGCGATGGCCGGGCAGCGAAACGTACAGACAGTCGGTATCGCGCGGACGGCGGATTGGCAGATCGTATTCGCGGCGGACGGTGGAGTTGCGTTGACTCACGGCGGCGAAATGATTGGGCGCACCACGCTCGCCGTCGCCGGGGAACACAATGCGCGGAATGCGGCGATGGCGGTAGCGGCCTGCGCGGCGGTCGGCGTGGATGTGAGCGCGGCGCTCCGCATCGTCGCGACGTACCGTGGCGTCGGGCGGCGATTCGAGGTTGTCGGGGAAGCAGCGGGCATTATGGTGATTGATGACTACGCGCATCACCCGACGGAAGTGCGGGCGACGCTCGCGGCGGTGCGGGCGCGCTATCCAGAGCGGCGCATCGTCGCGGTCTTCCAGCCGCACACCTACAGCCGCTCGTCGCTCTATGCCGCCGCATTCGCCGAGGCGTTGTCCGGCGCCGATGCCGCATTCGTCACCGATATATACGCGGCGCGCGAGCCGGACCCCGGCACGATCCACGCGCGCGATATTGCCGACGCCGTTGCCGGTGAGCGCGGCGTGTATAGTGGCGATCTCGCCATGACGGTGACGTGTATCATGGCGGCAATAGCGCCGGGCGATGTGGTTCTCACGCTCGGCGCGGGCGACATTACGACCGTCGGCCCGCTCGTGCTGCAACGGCTGCGATCCCAGGTGGTGGCGCCATGACCGTGGGGATACGCGTGGCTGATCGGGCGGCGATCAAAGCGCGGGAGCCGTTGCGTCGTCATACGACGTTGCACGTCGGCGGCCCGGCGGATTGGTTTCTCAAGATCGGCGCGGCGGACGGCGACGAGCCGCTCTGTCGCGCCCTGCAATGGGCAACGACGGAAAGTATTCCGGTCACGGTGATCGGCGGCGGCAGCAATATTCTCGCGGCGGATGCCGGTGTCGCGGGGTTGGTCATCAAGGTCCTCACACCGCGCCCGATGATCCAGATTGATCTCGCCAATCCGGTCGCACCCGTCGTCACGGGGCATGCCGGGATGCTGATGTCCGGGTTCGCGGAGACGTGCGGGCAACGAGGGCTGGCGGGGCTTGAATGGGCGGTCGGCCTGCCGGGGACGCTTGGCGGCGCGGTCGTCAATAACGCGGGCGCACACGGCAGCGAAATGAGCGCGTCCTTCTTCGATGCGACGCTGATCCGCTTCGATGGGACGCCGCAAACAATCACGGCGGATGAAATGACCTATGCATACCGACACAGCGCGATCAAGGACGGCACGATCCCCGGCGCCCTGACGACGATCCGCGTGCGCCTTGCGCCCGGTGATCCTGCCGAACTGCATGCGCGGGCGGTCGCCTATCACGACTGGCGAAAGACGGCCCAGCCGCAGGCAGCCTCGGCAGGCTCGATGTTCCAGAACCCGCCCGGCGACGCGGCGGGGCGGCTGATCGAGGCGTGCGGTCTGAAGGGGTTGACGATTGGGCAGGCGCAGGTCTCGCCCGTCCATGCAAATTTCATCGTCAATCTCGGCAAGGCGACGGCGACGGAGGTGATCGCCGTTGGCGACCGGTGCCGCGCGTGCGTGATGGCGCGATTCGGCATCGCACTCCACTATGAAGTGCAGCGTATTGGCCGGTGGGAGACGCGGGAGGAGGGGAAAGAATGACCAACGAGCAACCGGCACGGCGCGGGCGGAAGATTCGGGTCGGCATCCTATTCGGCGGACAATCGAGCGAGCATGCGGTCTCGCTGGCCTCCGCGCAATCGGTGATGGCCGCGCTCGATCCCGCTGTCTACGAGGTTGTCCCGATCGGCATTACGCGGCAAGGGCAGTGGCTGAGTAGCGGCGATCCGATGCGCGACCTGCTTGCCGCCGGTGGGCAACTGACCGAAAAACCGCCAGAGGCGGATACCGCGTCGAACGCCGTGATCCTCGCCGCGCACGAAACGGCATTGGCGGCGGGGCCGGAGGGCGCCTCGCGCGAACTCCACCGTCTCGATGTCGTTTTCCCCGTTTTGCATGGGCCATTGGGCGAAGACGGCACCGTGCAAGGCTTTCTCGAACTGGCGGACATCGCATACGTCGGTTCCGGCGTTCGCGGCGCGGCGGCGGGGATGGACAAGGCGATGATGAAGGCGCTCTTCCGTGATGCGGGGCTGCCGACGCCGCGCACGCACCTCATCCGCGAGTCGGAATGGGAACGCGCGCCGGGCGACGTAATCGAGCGCATCGTCTCCGCCGTTGGACTGCCGTGTTTCATCAAGCCCGCCAATATGGGTTCCAGCGTCGGCGTGTCGAAGGCCGAGACGGAAGGCGAAATTCCTGGCGCGCTCGTCGAAGCGTTCCGCTTCGATGTGGACGGGCGCGTCGTCGCCGAAGAAGCGATCACCGGTCGCGAAGTCGAATGCAGCGTGTTGGGAAATGAGGAGCCGCAGGCATCGGCGGTCGGCGAGGTCATCGTGCGGGGGCATGCGTTCTACGATTACGCGGCAAAGTACACCGATCCCGCGACGCGCCTGCGTATTCCGGCCGATCTGCCGCCGCACATCGCCGACGAGGTGCGGCGGTGCGCCATCGAGGCGTTCCGCGCGATTGACGCGCAGGGATTGGCGCGCGTGGACTTCTTTTACGACGAAGCCGACGAGCGGGTCCTGATTAATGAGATCAACACGATGCCAGGATTCACGGCGACGAGCATGTATCCGATGATGTGGCAGGCGGTCGGTATCTCGTATGGGCAGTTGGTGGATCGGTTAATTGCCCTCGCGATCGAGCGGCATGACCGCCGCCGGCGGCGGCGTGGGGAGGCCTGAGCAATGGCGCGTGGCATGACGGCAAAGCGCGTCGGGCAAGCGTGTGTCCACACCGTGCGGTGGGCGGCGATTATGCTGCGCAATGGTCGGTTGCCCGCCGGGATCGGCGCGCTCGTATTGGGTGGGGCGCTCGCCTTTGTCGTCACCGATGCGCGGTTTGCCGTCAATCGCGTCGTCGTCTCCGGCGTCGCGGCCGTGCCAGGTTCAACCATCGCGGAGACGACCGGCGTGCTTGGCCAGAGTGTCTTTCGTGTGAATAGCGCTGCGGTTGCGCGGCGCATCGCCGCCCTTCCCGGTGTCCAGCGCAGCGATGTCCATACCGAAGCGCCGGACACACTCGTCGTGCGGATCGAGGAGCGTCAGGCGGCGCTCGTCTGGGACGCAGACAATCAGTCCTATCTCGTAGATACGGCGGGGGATGTGCTGGGTCAGCCCGATGCGTCGGCGTCGCCGTCGCTGCCTCATCTGCAAGCGCTTGCGGGTGTTCCCGTGCCGACGGTGGGAGGCCGGGTGAGCAGCGATCCGATCCGCGCCGCGCTGGCGCTGAATGCGCGGCTGCCGACGGAAGCGGGTCTTACGCAGGCGGCAATCACGCTCGATCCAGTAGCGGGAGTAATGATCCAGACCGGCACATGGCGCGCAATACTGGGAAATGACGAGTATCTTGGCAAGAAACTTGCCCTTCTGAAGCAATTGGTACAGCAGCCTCCCTGGTCAGAGGCCGATCTTCGTGATCCTGAGCGACCAGTCTTGCGTAGAGGATAACGATGTGGTGAAGCGGTGAAAGGGATGGCGCGCGCGTGATCTGGTGGCGGCCCCACATACAACGCACGCATGGGACGGTGGTCGGCATTGATGCCGGCAATGTTGACGTGCGCGTCGTCATCGGGGGAACGGCGACGGATGACGAGAATGCACACGTCCCGATCCTGGGCCTCGGTGTCACACCCGCGCAGGGGCTGACGCGTGGCGCGATCGCCGATGCGCGGCGCTTGGGGGATGCGATCCGCACCGCTGTCATCCAGGCGGAGAAAGAGGCGGGCCATCGCGTCCTCGGCGGGTATTTCAGCGTGCCACTGGCGCAGTTTGCCGCTCCGGCGTCGCGCCGGGAATGTATCGTCCTGCAATCCCCGATCGCGGTACGCGAGATGACGCTGCATGCCACAGACCAGACGCCGGCATGGCGCGAGGTCGCGCGGCACGCGGGGCTGGAGGTTGTCAGTATTGTACCGAGTGTGCTGGCCGCGACGGCGGCAGTCGCGCTCCCTGAGGAGCATGACGGCGTTGTCGTGGTCGTCGAGTGTGGGGCGGAGCATACGAGCGTCGCGGTCTTCTCCGGTGGCGCCGTCGTCTGCCTGGGCAGCGTGCCGATCGGCGGCGATCATATCACCCGTGACCTCGCGACGGTGCTGCGCATTGATCCGATGGAGGCGGAGCGGCTGAAGTTCGAGGTCGGCAACACGCGGTCGGGGACATCGGCGGTTGAGGTGCTCGTCCGGGGGATGGACGGCACGCGGACGACGGTCGCTGTTTCGCTTGTCACTGCGATTATCACTGCGCGCGTTGATCAGTTGCTCGCGCATGTCACGGAAATCGTCCGCCCGGCAACGCGTTCCGCGCGCGGTGGGGGCGGGATCGGTCATGTTGTGCTCTGCGGGGGGGGGGCCGTCCTTTCCGGCCTCGCGCCGATGACCCGCGCGGCGCTCGGCATGCCGGTGCGCGTGGCGGGCGCCTGGGGGTTTGCCGGACCGAACACGATCCAATCGCCGGGGTTTGCGGCGGTCCTGGGACTGCTTCGCTGGCGCGCGACCGTCGAGCCAGCGCATGAATCCCGGCCAATTGGGTCCCGATCCGCGCGTTCCGGCACGGCAATTGCGGCAGTAAATGGGGGAAATTTCCCTGTTCAGCCCATGCGAATCGGGCAAACACGGTGGCAGGCATGGTTGCGCGAGTTCTTGCCGTGAGTGATACTTGTCAGCCAACAGGGGAGATGAGAACGGGTTCCTGTGGGTGCGGGAGATCGGCCCTCATCGCGCGAATTGGCGAAGAGGAAGGACAAGGGCATGTTTGAATCTCAT
>JALYUS010000031.1 GCA_030853625.1 Chloroflexota bacterium | reverse complement strand
GAGTACACCGTCTACCTCTTCTATTACGACCGTGTTGACCCCGCGAATCCGCAATCACTCCTCGACCTTTTCGAGCGATACTTCACGCTCCTGCCGACCTACAAGGAGGCGGGGCCGGATTTCGCGCATCTGAAGCCAGTCTATGGCTTTATCCCGGCGCGCTATCACGATGTGCGGCATGGGACGGGAGCGGCGCGCGGGATCGTCTCCATTGGCGACGCGGCGGCGCAACAATCACCGCTGACCTTCTGCGGCTTCGGCTCGCACACGCGCAACCTTCAGCGGATCACGACGATGATGCGCTACTGCCTCGCGCACGATCTCCTCGAAGCGGCGCATCTGCGGCACGCGGGCGCGCATCAGGCGAACATGGCGCCGCTCTGGGGACTGTCGCGGATGATGGCGCACCGCGAAGGGGGCGACCCGGCGGCCGTCAATCGGATCATGAATGTCTTTCTCGGCGCGCTGAATGATCTTGGGGAAGAGACGACGCGCCGCTTCCTGCGCGATAACCCATCGTGGCGCGAGTACACGGCGATGATGCTCGTCACCCTCCGCCACCAGCCGTGGGTGCTGCCCGCGCTGCGCCGGGCGCTCGGCACGCGAGGACTGATGCAGTGGTTCGGCGATTACGGGCGGTTCGGTCTCTTATCGCTTGGCCACGCCGCGCTCGGGGATCCGCTCGTCGGCGTGCGGGCGCGCATTGCCGTGCTGATCGGGCGCCACTTTCCCGCCGCCGGTCTCGCCCTCCACGCCCGCCAGTGGGAATGGCGCGCGATGCATGGCGCACGCGAATCACTCGATGCACCGCCTGACTTCCCCGAACGTGAAGCCAACGCTACCCGTCGTGTCTGAGGCGAAATGTGACCGTGCCCGTTGCCGGGTCTTCCGTGCGTTCGATGCGTTGCGAGGGGGACGGAGCACGGAGCGCAGTTGATGGCACTGCGATCTGCCCGCCAATCGCTTCAAGGACGGCGGCGAAATCGGCCTGGAGGTGCGCGTATTCGCGCTGGAGGATATGCAAAAACTCCGCGAGGGTTTCGGTCTCCTCCCGGAGTAGCGTCAGTTCGTCTTCGTGCGGCACACGTCGCTCCTCGGCTTCTCCTTCGACACCGTTCGCCCATCTCCCCACTTCGTTAATGTTAATCGGATTCGCGCGCGTTTTGGATCATTGCCGATTCCGATCCCGATTCCAATTATTCGCATCTGCGCGATGCATGGTACGATGCGTGCGGTAGTTTCTTCACACGGCAGAAGAGCGATGCAGTGAGCGAGGCGGGGTGCGATGGCGACGGCGGAACGGGCAAAAGAGGCGGGCGGCAACGGGTTCCATACCCTGACGCACCGACAAATTGTCGGCACAATGACGGGTGTGATGCTCACGCTGCTGCTCGCGGCGCTCGACCAGACGATTGTCGGCACGGCGATGCCGCGCATCATCGCGCAATTGAACGGCTTCGACCGCTACGCCTGGGTGACGACCGCCTACCTGCTCACCTCGACGGCGGCGGTGCCGATCTTCGGCAAACTCTCGGATATCTATGGGCGCAAGTGGTTCTACCTCGGCGGCGCGGTACTCTTCGTTGTCGCCTCCGCGCTCTGCGGGGCGGCGGGCAGCATCCCCGGCGTGCCCGGCGACGGCATGACGCAACTGATTATCTTCCGCGGCGTGCAAGGGGTCGGCGGCGGCATCATCATGGCGATCACCTTCACGATTATCGGCGATATTTTCCCGCCCGCCGTGCGCGGCAAGTACCAGGGTCTCCTGAGCGCTGTCTGGGGAATGTCCTCCGTCTTCGGGCCGACGCTCGGTGGCTGGATCACGGACAGTTTCTCGTGGCGGTGGATCTTCTACATCAACCTCCCCGTCGGCATCCTCGCGACGATCGCCCTCTTTGTCGCCTTTCCCTACTTCAAACCGGAGGGTATTCGGCGCGTGATTGACTATGCCGGGGTCGTCACCTTGCTCGGTGGCCTCGTTCCGCTCCTGCTCGCGCTGACGTGGGTGACGGATTACGGCTGGAGCGCGCCGCGCGTCGTCGGACTGCTCGTCGTCGCGGTCGTGATGCTCGTCGCCTTCGTTCTCGCGGAGGCGCGCGCCGTCGAACCGCTCCTGCCGCTCTCGCTCTTCCGCGACCGGATTATCGCCCTCTCGACGATCACGGTCTTCCTCAGCGGGATGGCGATGTTCGCCGCCATCCTCTTCATTCCGCTCTTCATGCAGACGGTGATTGGCGTCTCGGCGACGCAGTCCGGCTCGCTCCTGACGCCGATGATGGTGATCTGGTCGGTCGGCAGTATTGGCGCGGGGCAGATGGTTGCACGAATGGGGCGATACAAGGCGCTCGTCCTCTTCGGCCTCGCAATCATGACGATTGGCCTTCTCCTGCTCGGTCGGATGGGCGCGGACACAACGCGGCTTGGCGTCGTGGGCGATATGCTCCTCGTGGGCGC
>JALYUS010000011.1 GCA_030853625.1 Chloroflexota bacterium | reverse complement strand
TTCGGGCCGATCTGGACACTCGCGGCCGTCTCGGTGACCGCATGGCAACTGGCGCAGGTCATTTGCTGGAAGAGCATCGCCCCCTGCGCCGCATCACCGCCGTTCGGCGTGATCGCTGTCTGCGCCTGTTGCCGCTGCCAGGCATCGAATTCCGCCTGCGATTGCACGATGACGCGGATACGCATCCACGCGTGCTCCGCGCCGCAATACTCCGCGCACGCGCCGAGAAAAGTACCCGTCTGCGTCGGCTCGACCCAGAGCCAATTGGTGTGGCCGGGGATCATGTCCATCTTGCGGCCGAGTTGCGGCACCCAGAAATCGTGGATCACATCGCCGCCTTCGAGTTGCAGCAGCATCCGCTTGCCGACGGGCAGATGGACCTCATTCGCCGTCACGATACCGGCAGCGGGGTACTGGATGCCCCACCACCACTGGTAGCCGGTGACGATCAGATCCGGCGGGTGATCGCCGGGGCCGGGGCTGACGGCGGCCATCGTTTTAATTGTGAAGCCGAGGATAACGACCAGCAGCACGGCAGGAGCAATCGTCCAGGCGATCTCCAGCCGGGGCCGACCGAACTCCTGATACGGCTCCTCCGTGCCGCCTCGATGACGGTAGCGGACCATAATGTAGAGGACAAGCCCGGTGACGAGCGTGAAAATCACCGCACCGACGATCAGGATACCGATGAAGAGGTTCGAGATGTCCAGTTCTTGCGGAGAGATCGGGTTAAAGGGCGTACTGACTGGCATCGCATCCCTTTCGTGCCGGGCCATCACAGGAGTGTGGTCTGGCGCCTACTCGTTTCTCGGCTTCGACTATCGGCATTACCTGGACGACTATCGTCGCACGATCATACTACCCCACACGCGATTCGGCATCGCATCATACATGCCAAACGCATCCCGATCCTATGCGCACGGCGCGGTCAGCCGCTCCCCCACCCCGGCGCCGCGCGCGATGGCCGCGTCGCGGCGAGCGTTCCCGCCCGGTCGGTGGCCGAGACGTGACCGGCGCGCACGACCGCCCAGCGCAGGCAGGCGCCACCGACGAGGACCGCAGTCGCAGCCAGCACGCTGTACCGATGACGCTGCGCGGGAAAGCGCATCCCCGCGACATCCAACGCGAGCGCCGTTACCGCTGCGGCGACCGCGCCGAGCAGGAGCAATCCCTCGCGCCCGTGCCGCAGCGGTTTCACGGCCTGGCCGCTCGTCGCGAGATAGCCACCGAGGAGCGCCAGTTCCGTGCAGCCGAGCGTGAGATGCAGCGGGGCAAGCAGCGCGTCGTCGCCGGGCTGATCGGCGCCCATCAGCGTGGAGGCGACGACGGTCGCGGCGGCGCCCGTACCCAAGGCGCTCGCCATAAACAACGCGCCGAGCAACGGACTTGTGGACCAGACCGGAATGCTCGTCGTCCCGAGCAGCACGCCAGTATAGCCGCCGAGGGTGAGCGCGGTGGGAAGACCACTCATGGCCATTGCCTGCGCAGGCAGCGCGCGGACGGGACGCCCAACGAGCGGCAATCCGCCCGCTTCCGCCTGCGACCGGGCCGTGAGCAGCGCCGCGAAGAGACCGTGGCCGGTCAGCGTCCACGATCCGAGGTTCATCGGCGACGACGGCTTGAAGATGCGCAGCATGTGGTGGAAACGTGATGGCTTGCCGAGATCATCAATGAGGAGCGCGGGGCAGGGGAGCAACGTGAGAAACGAGACGAGGTGCGCCGCACGCGCCAGCCCGCGCCGCTCGTCTCCGCCCACCAGATCGGCGAGCGCGCCGAAGACAAACGCGCCGGACGAGATGCCGCCGAGAAAGAAATACGCGGCGATGTCGTTGTCCCAGGTCGGTGTTTGCAGGATCGGGACGTCCTGGTAAGCGTCACGGGCGTGGACGTGCGCCGCGCTTTTCTGACGACGCACGGGCCGCGATTGCCCGTCGCGCGCGCGTTGTGTCACGACCGACCCCCTTTGGCAACCACCACCGCGCCGACCGCGCTGAGACCGATGCCAACGACCGCACTCCACAGATAGCGTGTCATCATATGCGCCTGCGGGCGCCGGGGCGCTTCCGGCAGGTTATAGGCTGCGGGTTCATCGGTGAGCAGAAAGAAGGCATTCAGCCGCTTGTACTCGCCGGCATCCTCCGCGCCATAGAGGTAGGCGGCGTTTTCGCCTTGCGCATGCAGTTGGGTGACGCGCTGCTGCGCGCGTTCCTGCAACGCCGCAATCGGGCCAAAGACGATAGCGTCGGTGGGGCATGATTTGGCGCAGGCCGGTTCCAACCCATCTTTTTGGCGGTCGTAGCAGAGCGTGCATTTGTGCGCCAGCCCGTCGTCCTCGCTCCGCCCGAGGACGCCGAACGGGCAAGCAACGACACAGTAGCCGCAGCCGTTACAGACATCCTGCTGGAGATAGACATTGCCGAACTCATTGTAGATGAGTGCGCCGGTGGGGCAGGCGTCCTGACAGGGCGCGGCAGTGCAGTGCTTGCAGACATCACTGTTGAGGAGCCATTTCACCCCGCCATCCGGCCGTTCCTCCTCGGCGAAACTGACGTGGCGCCAGGTGGTCGCGGAGAGGTGCAGCGTGTTGTCGTAACTCTGCCCGCTCCACGTCATCCCGTCGGCAGGCAAAGCATTCCACTGCTTGCAGGCGACCTCGCACGCCTTACAGCCGATGCAGACGGTGGTATCGGTGAAGAAGCCCATCGGCTCGACCGTGGGCGGCGGCAGAGCGATCATCATTCCCTCGAGCAGCCCGGTCGGTACATTATCACTGCCCGCTGCGTCGGTGAGGCGGAATTCCGGAAACGATGTCTGCGCGTCTTCGGCCCTGGCGCTCGTCATGCGGTTCTCCCTTCCGGCTGCGCTTGATGGGTCGTGTCTGCCATCGGCGCGGGCTGCGGGCGCGGCGCGACCGCCTTCGATGGAACGTCCGATGGGCTGGCGAGCCGCCCCGCGCGCCCCTGGCACGTAAAGGCCTTCCCGTCGTGCATACTGACGTTCGCGTCGCTCACAATCGAGGTGAGGTCGTTCGCCTGGCTCCCGGCGACTTCCCCGGCCCAGCCGAAATGGATTGGAATGCCGAGTTGGTGGATCGTTTGCCCCTGAATGTGCAGGGTGCGAACGCGGGGCGTGACCATCGCGCGCGCTTCGATAGCGCCGCGTTTGCTGGTAACGACGACCCAATCCCCGTGCGCGATGCCGCGTTCCACCGCCAGTTCGAGGCTCATCTCCACGAACATCTCCGGTTGTAGTTCATTGAGCCAACTGTCGAAGCGGCTCATCGGCCCGCTCAGATAATGCTCCGTCAGGCGATATGTCGTCGCGACAATCGGGTACGCGGGGTCCTGCGCGGGGGCGAGCGGATTGAGCGGATCGGCATCGAGGAGGACGGTCGGGTTGATCTGCTGGGCATAGAGCGCATTGCGCACCGGCGTCTCGACTGGCTCGTAATGGGTCGGCAGCGGCCCATCTTTGACGCCACCGGGCGCAAAGAGCCACCCTTTCCCGTCCGGTTTGAGAATAAACGGCGAATCGCCGGCAATCGCGGCCATGCCCGTCGCATCGGGCGCGGGGCGGTACTCCGGCGGCTTGGTTTCCTCGAAATCCGGCACATCGAGGCCGGTCCAGCGTTGCTGCTCTGTGTCCCACCAGACGTATTTTTTGCGCTCGCTCCACGGATTACCGTCCGGGTCGGCGCTGGCACGATTGTAGAGCATGCGCCGGTTGCCCGGCCACGCCCA
>JALYUS010000009.1 GCA_030853625.1 Chloroflexota bacterium | reverse complement strand
CGACCTGGGCCGCTTCGTGCCCCTGGCTGGTGATGACGAAGTGTGTCTTGCCCTGACGGGAGAGGATCCAGAACCGCTCCGCGAGGAGGCGACCCGTGACCATCGTCCGGTACATCCGCCTCAGTTGCTCTTCTGAGAGATCACCCGGGTCCGCCAACGCTGCTACTGGCGTTTCCACCACACTGCTCATTGCCACGGCCTCCTCGACCCTTCGACCAGCACCGCACGATGTTTTCCGTCACGCCACGACGGTGAACGCGTTACCACGTCCGTCCATGACGTACTGCGCCCTATCATACCATGTAACGCTTTTCTGCCTACATGTTCCCCGCGAGAATGCGACGCCGGGCAGTCGGATGATCCGCACAGCAATTCCCCGCGTCGTGATGTAATCTTCTATCATCTGTGCTAGCATAGCGCTGTCGGTCATTGTTGATGTAAGGGGGGAGACATGCAGGGATTGTCGCGTCGCTTCATGGGGTTTGCGGTGTTGGTGGCGCTTCTGGGGCTTTTTGTTGTCGGTGCGCCGGTTGCGGCCAGTGTTAAGGATGCGAATCACGATTACATCTCGATCATCGCATCGGGTGACGAAGTGCCGCTCACCGATACAGGAACGTATGGCTGGGCAACGATGCACATCAACAGTGATGGGCAGAGCATGAATTGGGTTCTCTGGATCAATGCGATCAACGACCCCGTTGCGGCACATATCCATGTCGGCGGTGTCGGCGTTAATGGCCCGGTCGTTGTCTCGCTCTACAGTGGCAAGAACGTCGGCCCGTTTAGCGGTGTGATGTCCAGCGGTACAATTACCGCGAGCGACCTCACAGGTCCCTTGCAGGGCAAGACGATGGACGATCTCTTTGCTGCGATGAAGAGTGGCAACGCGTACACGAATGTCCATACCGTCAAGCATCCGGGTGGTGAGGCGCGCGGTCAGATCCACAGCGACGAAGTTGGCCGATTGCTCGGATAACGAATTGCTGAGTGCTGAGAATCTTGAGCAGGCTTTCGGGCCTGCTCCTTTTCATTAATGTTCAGCCCTATGTACCGCATATGATACTCAGCACTCAGCACTCAGTAGTCGGTACTTCGTATGATCGCGTCCGTCATCCGCGCGACGCGGGCCATGAAGCGGACATCGTGGACCCGCACGATGTCCGCGCCTCCGGCGATGGCGATGGCGACGGTCGCGGCGGTGCCTTCCAGGCGGTCCTCCACCGGGAGATTGAGGGTCAGACCAATAAAGGACTTGCGGGAGGAGCCGACGAGCATCGGGATGCCGAGCGCGCCCAGTTCCGGCAGGCGGCGCATCAGCGTGAGGTTCTGGGCAACCGTTTTGCCGAAGCCGATGCCGGGGTCCGCGATTAATTGCGCGCGCGGGATGTCCGCCGCGATTGCTACCGCGATGCTCTCCCTGAGCCAGGCCATGACATCCGCGACGACATCCGCGTACTGCACGTCGTCGTAATGGCCGCCGAGCGCGTCCACCGTCGCGGTCGCGGCGCGGTTGTGCATCAGGACGAGCGCCGCACCGGCGCGCGCCACCACGCCCGCCAGCGCCGGATCGCGATGCAACGCCCAGACATCGTTGACCATCGTCGCGCCCGCCGCGAGTGCCGCCGCCGCCACCGACGCGCGGGAAGTATCCACCGAGATCGGTACGGCGAGGCGCGTCGCGAGCGCGCGAATCACCGGCACGACGCGCGCCCGCTCCTCCTCCTCCGGCACAAAAGCCGCACCCGGCCGGGTGGACTCGCCGCCGACATCAATAATGTCCGCGCCCTCTCGCACGAATTGCTCCGCCCGCGCGATAGCCGCCGCGACGTTTGTCAGGCCGTCGCCGGAGAACGAATCGGGTGTAGCATTCAGGATGCCCATTACATACGTCTTCGCACCCCACTGAAGGAGCGTGTCGCCGCAGCGAGTTGGTGCGAAGGTGGTCATCTGCCGTAGTCCTGATAATGAAGAGGGATAATGGTGGTGGCGGGCTTTAGCCTGCCGCAGCAGCACTCGTCAGGCTAAAGCC
>JALYUS010000003.1 GCA_030853625.1 Chloroflexota bacterium | reverse complement strand
GGGTCGCCATCGAGGGGACGGTCTTCGCGCTCGGCATCACGATGGATCGCTCGCAGGTCGGTATTGGCACGCTGGCGTTCACCTTCGGCATCGGCCCGATGCTGGCGTGGTCCTTCCGGGTATTGCGAATTCCGCCGGGTGGCCGGATTGCACCCATCGCCCCCGCCGTGCCGGTGGCGGAACTGACCGCCGAGTAACGGGAAAGTTGGCGTTCGATGTTCGCAGTTCGCAGTTTGGGGTAGATATTGGGTACTTCAAACGCTGAACATCGAACTCCGAACTCGTTACTTCCTCGGCACAACCCTTGCACTGCATTTTGATTGGCTAATGTATACCAGGAAGCGAACGACGAAGGAGGCGACGATGGGTAGGGCGATCTGGATTGGTGTGAAGTTTCTCTCCGGGGCATTGATCGGCACAGTGATTGGCGCGACGATCACGGCGTACGCAGCGGGCGCGGCGGACCCTGCCGACGCTGGCGCCGGTGAGAGCATTGTCGGCGGCATCCGCGCGCGCCTGAACGCGGCGAAAGCAGCGGGTGACGCCGCCGCGATGCAGACTGAAGCGGCCCTCACTCAGCAGTTCCGCACCAACGTCCACGACCCGAACGCCCTCAACCCACCCACCGCGCTCCACCCGTAGATGGAATGGGGGGAATTAACGCAGAGGATGCAGAGCGCGCAGAGATGGAAAAGTAACGCAGAGAGTGCGAAGATTCAATCTTGTTTCTCCCCTCTGCGGTCTCTGCGTCCTCTGCGTTAATTCCCCCTGTCTCAGCGGTTCGCATTTGGAGGGAATGATGGCAGAATGGCGGGGGATTCGGCCGGTGGTGTTGGTGATTATGGATGGGTGGGGGGATGCCGTGCCGGGGCCGGGAAATGCGGTCACGCAAGCCGCGACGCCGACCTTTGACCGCCTGTGCGCCACCGCCGCGCGGAGCGAACTGATCCCCTTTGGCCGCGAAGTCGGGCTGCCAGACGGGCAGATGGGCAACTCCGAGGTCGGCCACCTGAACATCGGCGCGGGCCGGGTCGTCTATCAGATGCTGACGCGGATCGGTCTCGCCATTGAAGACGGCACGTTCTTTCGCAATCCCGTTCTCCTCACAGCCGTTCATGCAGCAAAGGAGCGGCAGGCCACGCTCCACCTGCTCGGCTTGATTGGGCCGGGCGGTGTCCATGCGCAGGATATGCACCTCCTCGCGCTCCTGCGGCTGGCGAAGCAGGAAGGCGTGGCGAACGTCGCCATTCACGCCTTCCTCGATGGGCGGGACACGCCACCGGAATCCGCACGCGGATACATGCGGCATCTGGAAGGCGAGATTGCGGCGATTGGCATCGGGCAGATCGCGACGGTCTCCGGGCGATACTACGCGATGGATCGTGACAAACGCTGGGATCGTGTCCAGAAAGTCTATGACGCCCTGACACGCGGTATCGGCGAGACGGCACAGACGCCCGACGAGGCGATTGCGCGTTCGTACGCGGCGGGGGTGACAGACGAATTCGTTCTGCCGACGGTGATTGTTGGGGCGGATGGCGCGCCCGTCGGGACGATGGCTGATGGCGATGTCGCGATCTTCTTCAACTTCCGCTCCGACCGCGCCCGCGAACTCTCCCATGCACTGATTGATGCGCGCTTCGACGGATTCTCGCGCGCCGTTCATCCGCGCCTCCCCTTTGTGACGATGACCGAGTATGAGGCGGATTTGCCCGTCACGGGTGTCGCTTTTCCGACGGAGAATATCGTTGAGACGCTGGCGGAGGTGATCGCGGCGCATGGCCTCGCGCAGTTTCACGCGGCGGAGACGGAGAAGTATCCACACGTCACCTTCTTTTTCAATGGCGGGCGCGAGGAGCCGTTTGCCGATGAGGATCGGCGTTTGGTTCCCTCACCGAAAGTCGCGACCTACGACCGGCAACCGGAGATGAGCGCCCTCGCCGTCGCGGAAGCGGTCGTCGCAGCGATTCTGAGCGAACGGTATGCCTTCGTTCTGGTTAATTTCGCGAATGCCGACATGGTCGGGCATACGGGCGTTCTCCCGGCAGCGGTTGCGGCAGTCGAGACGGTCGATCGTTGCGTTGGACAAATCCTTGACGCGCTGGAACGGACGGGCGGCGCGGCGATCGTCACGGCGGATCATGGCAACGCCGAGGAGATGATCGCGCCGGACGGCACGCCGATGACCGCGCACACGATGAACCGCGTTCCCTGCTTTCTCACCGGGCCGGGTCTGCCGCCCGCTACCCGCCTCCGCCCGCACGGTCGCCTCGCGGACATCGCTCCGACCGTGCTGCACCTGCTCGGCCTTTCGCAACCCGCCGTGATGACGGGCATGAGCCTGATCGTCTAATATTCTTTCACGATGGCCAGGTCATCACGGAAAATCGCTCTATCCCTCTTCTCTCGAAAAGAAGGGGAAACCGGCATGCGGATCCCACAGGTGCTATCGTACACTGGCAACAAGGTTCGGGTTTCTCTTGCTCCCCTTCCCCCGGAAGGAAGGGGCTGGGGGTTAGGAAAATGAATCTCTGCATGGTCGGCTACGGGACGATTGCGAAGGCGCATACGACGGCGTTCCGCGATGAGGGAGTGACGCTCGACACCGTCGTCGGGCGGCTACCGGAACGGGGCGCGGCGTTTGCGAGCGAGCATGGCTACGCGCGCGCCACAACGGATTTCGCGGAAGCATTGGCGCGACCGGAGATAGACCTCGTCGCGATCTGCTCGCCGAGCGAGGTACACGCCGCGCAGACGGAGCAGGCGCTGATGGCGGACAAGCATGTGCTTGTCGAGATTCCGCTGGCGATGACCTATACCGAGGGGCGGCTCCTCGCGGGCCTCGCGCGGGAGCGAGGCAAGACGCTGATGGTTTGCCACACGCATCGTTACCGCAGCCAGACGCACGCGGCGAAGCGGCGGATCATGGCAGGCGAACTGACGCTGCATAGCATCATCAGCCGATATGTCTTCTTCCGGCGCGAGAACCGCGACCTGACCGGCAAGGCGCGCTCCTGGACGGACAACCTGCTCTGGCACCATGGCAATCACGCGACCGATCTCTGCCTCTGGCTGCTCGGTGTCACGGATATTGCCGGCCTGTCAGTCACGTCGCAGATCGCGCTCCCGGATCAGAAGATGGCGTCGTTCCTCGATCTCACTCTGCTCGTCTGCACGCCGCTGAACCAACTCGTCTCGGTCAATATGTCCTACAACGCGCACCTCAGTGTGTACGACTACCTGCTGATCGGACGCGAGGAATCGCTCGTTTTGCCGGGGCAGGGACCGGACCCGGTCAATGGCGTCGCAGCGCAGGATCACGACTTCCTCACCGCCGTCCGGGAGGGGAGCGAACCGGCGATCAGCGCCGAATCCGTCCTCCCTGCTCTCTGGGTCCTCCAGCAGGCGCAGGACCAGTACGACGCCTTCCGCCAGCACCATCCCGGCGCCGTCCACCCCATCACGCCGTAAGAATTTGGAAC
>JALYUS010000820.1 GCA_030853625.1 Chloroflexota bacterium | reverse complement strand
TGCGCATCATGCTCGGCCACGGCTGCCGGATAATCAGGTAGCCGCCCTCTCCTTCGGGCACGGGATTGCCCTGCTTATCCACGACATCCGCCTCGATGCCGAGGAAGGGCTTGGTCGCGCTACCGGGTTTGAGGGGCATGATCGGCGTCGGCGAGATCATGATCGCGCCCGTCTCCGTCTGCCACCACGTATCCATGATCGGCAGGGTGCCACCCGTCACCGTGCGGTACCACATCCACGCCTCGGGGTTGATCGGCTCGCCGACGGAGCCGAGCAGCCGGAGCGACGACACATCCGCGCTGGCGGGCCACTGGTCGCCTTGCCGCATCAAGGCGCGGATCGCGGTCGGCGCGGTGTAGAGGATCGTCACGCCGTACTTCTCGATCGTCTTCCAGACACGGCCGGGGTTCGGGAAATCCACTGCACCCTCGTAGAAGACTTGCGTACACCCGGCGAGCATCGGGCCATAGACGATGTACGAATGGCCCGTCACCCAGCCGGGGTCGGCGGTGTCCCAGAAGATGTCGTGCGGCTTGATGTCGAAGATGAACTTCGTCGTCGTGTAGGTGCCGACCATGTAGCCACCGTGGGTGTGGACGATCCCCTTCGGCTTGCCGGTCGAGCCGGAGGTGTAGAGGTAGTAGAGCGGCGTCTCGCTGTCCAGTTCGGCAGCGGGCATGCCGGGCCTGGCAATGTTCATCAGATCGTCGTACCAAAGGTCGCGCCCCTGCACCCAGTTGACGCTGTTGCCCGCCCGCTTGACGACGATGACGTGCTCGACCGTCGGGCACTCGCGGACAGCAGCATCCACAATCGCCTTGAGGTCAACGAGTTTGCCGCGGTACTGATAGCCGTCCGCGCAGATAACGATCTTCGCCTCACCCTCCTGGATGCGATCCCGGAGCGCCTGCGACGAGAAGCCGGAGAAGACGACGGAATGCGCCGCGCCAATCCGCGTCGTACCGAGCATCGCGACGAACTGCTCGGGAATCTTCGGCATGTAGACGCAGGTTTTGTCGCCCTCCTTAATGCCGAGTTTAGTCAGCACATCGGAGAATTTGGTCGTCTCACGCCAGAGATCGGCGTAAGAGAGCGAGCGGCTCTCGCCGTTCTCACCCTCCCAGTAGATGGCGACCTGATTCCAGACGGGCGTGCCGCGATGGCGGTCGAGGCAGTTGTAGACGATGTTCGTCTTCGCGCCCGTGAACCACTTGACGTAGGGAAACTGCCAATCGCGCACCTTCTCCCAAGGCGCGAACCAGTGCAGTTCCTTCGCCATCTCCGCCCAGAACTCCTCCGGATGCTCGATCGTCCATTTGTGCAGGTCTTCGTAGGTGTCGAACCCTTTGGCGCGCATGTACCGGGTGATATTGGCGCCCGCGCGCATCGCGTCCGTCGGCTCGAAGAGCCGCTCTTCCTGCAAGACGCGGTTCGTGGTCTCGAACTGGAGCATCGCACGATTCCCCTTCCTATCATTCTTCCGTACAGCCAATGCGGATTTAATCGTACCACCAGTAGCCGGTAGTCGGTAGTCGGTAGACAGCAAGCAACAGGCTACGGGCAACGCGTCTTCGGTACACACCACTTAAAAAGAGGGAGGCCGGGCGGGTGGGGACCGCGCCGGCCAAGGGAAGGGGAAGAAGGATTGTTCTTTGCTATCGCAACATCCGTACCACGATGGTTGCATCGGGCCGTTTCGCTGCGGATCGCGGGCCTGATCGCCTGCTGTCTCTATTATTGCAAGTCCAGTGCCATCACATCTCGACCGTTGCGAATTGAGTGCGTACAGCGGCGAATGTGGTTGCCAATCATACGGCGCGGTATGATGCCGGACAGTCGGCAGGCACTCCGCATTCGGGAGAAATCGCGCGCGATGTGATCGCGGGAGGGCGCAATGGCAGAGGCGATGTGGAGTACGGTGGTCTATGAGCGGCTGCGGGCGGCGGGGATTACGCTCGTGGCGCATGTGCCGGACAATATCGTCGCGCCAATTATCCGCTGCTTCGAGGCGGACGCGGCGGTGACGACCGTCTCCTGCACGCGTGAAGAAGAAGGCGTCGGCATCATCGCGGGCGGGTTACTCAGCGGGACGCGCGGCGCACTCCTGATGCAAACGAGCGGCTTCGGCAACTGCCCGAACGCGCTCGGCTCATTAATCGTCCCGTACCAGTTGCCGCTCGTCATGGTGATCGC
>JALYUS010000817.1 GCA_030853625.1 Chloroflexota bacterium | reverse complement strand
GGGACGGGAAGGAGAAACGGTGTACAATGCGATTCGACCGCACCAGAGCCTTGGGATGCGTACCCCAGTCGAGTTCCTCGCTGATCGTTTCAGCATCCATCCGTAGCGGACGTACCGAACCCATTCACTTGCTTGACACTGATATGACGGCATGCTACGCTCTGGATGAGCGAATCACACATAATTGGATGGTCGTGAACCTGGCAGAGGATTGTACGTGTCACCGTACCATCGGCAATGCAGCAGGGAAAACACCATCGTAGCGTGATTGATTGCCCGCTTCATTCGGTATCGGAGCAGTCGTCGTAGCGAAGGAGTCGGTGGCCATGTCTCAGCAGTCTTGGCATCGCCTGAGTCGCCGTGGTTTCCTAGGTGGATGCGCGGCGAGTGCCGCCGCTGCCATACTCGCTGCCTGTGGAGGTGGCGGCAGCGCGACGAATACCCCGAAGCCTGCGGCCAACACAAGCAGTACGAGTGCTGCCGCTTCGACGACAACGGGGAGCGCGCCGACCAGCGCGCCGGCGCAGGCGTCGGGCGGGAAGGGCAAGAAGCTGCTCTTCTGGGGTCGTCAGCAATTCCTGCCGGAATCGAACGACTACCTCACCCAATCCGTGCAACTCGCCGGGCAGAAGGGCAACTTCGACGTCACCGTCCAACTCTTCACCAATGATGAGCATCCCCAGAAGGAAGTCGTCGCAATGGAGTCCGGCGTCGTACCGGATATCACCTATACGTATGCACCGGCGCTCTGGAACCAGAACGGGTACGCGATGGATATGCAGCCGCTCTACGACGAGATCGGCAAGACTGGTGGCGGCTGGCTCGATCTCGCGGACGGCAACTCCAAGGTGGCGATTGGCGGCAAACGTGTCTGCGTGCCGATGAATAATGAGCCGTGGTTTACGCACATGCGCAAAGACGTCTTCGAAGCGGCCGGTTATAAACTGCCCTTCACCTCCTATGATCAGATGATCGAGGCCTTCAAGAAGGTCAATAAGCCCGATCAAAACTTCTACGCCTTCGATGGTCAGATGACCGAGGCGGACTGGACCGGCAACGGCATGCAATGGATGTGGATGTTCGGTGGCCGACTCTTCGATAAGGAAGGCAACGCGACGATCAACACGCCGCAGAATATTGCCGGCTTGACAGCGTATACCGACCTCTTCAAGAACAAAATGATGCCGCCCGGCGTCGTCTCGCAGCAAGCGTCCGGCAACAACGACGCCTGGCTCTCCGGGCAGACAGCGTGCGTCTCGAATCCGGGTAGCATCGTGCTGGCGATGCGCAAGGACAACAAGGACCTCCTCTCGAAGACCTTCCTGATGGCGTGGCCGTCGCAGGTCAACCCCGGCCACTATATCCAGACGGCGGGGAGTGCGGCGCTCGTCATCAACCAGAAGAGTCAGGTGATCGACGAGGCAATGCAAGTCGCCCGAATGATTATGTCCCCGGAGCGCTACCCGACGCAGCTGGAAAAGGCTGGCTCGTACTGGTTCCCGATCATGAAGAACTACCTGACGCTCCCCTTCTTCACGCAGGATGAGTGGAATAACGAGGTCGCGCAGAATATCGTGCCGTATACCCTGCCGGGTACGGCGGACACCGGTCTCACGCCGATCTTCGATGACATGACGATCAGCGCGCCGAAGGACATGATGCAGGCGGTCGTCGTCAATGGGAAATCGCCCACCGAAGCGATCAAGATCCTCCAGGATGAGGCCGATAAAGCGAAGGCGAAGTTCGCCAACAAATAACGGTCGGTCGACAGCGGGCAGGGGGCAGCAGGGGAATCACCGCTGCCTGCCGCTCGCTGTTGGTTCGTAAGGAGGGGGTATGGTCATCCGGTCGGTCGCGGCGCAAGGCACGGTGCCGGAATCCGTGCCAGCCCAACGCGCGCACCTCAATCGAGACACGCGCTTCGGGTACGCGCTGCTCCTCCCCACGGCCGTGCTGATCCTTGTGCTCGTCGGTTATCCCTTTACGGATGCGCTGTGGTTGAGTTTCCATAAAAAGTTGCTCGGCAGCAAATTCGTTCCGTGGATCGGGCTGGGGAACTATGCGTCCATTTTGCACGACCACGCCTTCTGGGGATCAATCCAGAATACCGTTGTCTTCACGGTCGGCTCGGTGGTCGCGAAATTGATCATCGGCACGACCATCGCGCTGATCCTCAATGAGGCACTGCCGCTGCGCGCGATCTGGCGATCAATCGTCTTGCTGCCGTACGCGATGCCGACATTGGTCTCCGTGCTCGTCTGGAAGTGGATGTACAACGACGTGGGTGGCGTCTTCAACTACCTGCTCCATCAGACACATATCCGGAGTGCCCCGACGTATTGGCTGGAGGATCCGAGCAAGGCGATGCAATCCGTGATCGCCGTTAATGTCTGGCGTGGCTTCCCGTTCTTCGTCATCACGATCCTCGCCGGACTCCAGGCGGTGCCGGAAGAGCTGTATGACGCCGCGAAGGTGGACGGCGCGGGTCTCTGGGCGCGTTTCTGGAAGGTGACGCTGCCCGGCATCCTGCCGGTGATGGCCGTCGTCACATTATTCTCGACGATCCTCACCTTCAACGATTTCTCGATCATCTGGGTGCTGACGCGGGGTGGACCCGGCAATGCGACGGACGTGCTTGCGACGCTGACGTACAAGGTCGCCATCCCCGGTCTCGAACTCGGCAAGGGCGTCGCGGTGTCGGTCCTGATGCTGCCCATTCTCGTTGTGCTCATTCTCTTGCTCAACCGGTTCATCAGCCGCCGGGAGGAACTCGTATGACAGTCAAATCGATCGCCGGACGCACCGTCACGCGCCCGGTGGCGGACAGGCGTATTCTTTCCCACCGGATGCAGCGGCTCGTCATCCGCGCGATCGGGTGGGTGATCCTGGCGGTTGTCCTGATGATTGCATTGTTCCCGCCGTACTTTATGTTCGTGACCGCCTTTCACCCGCCGACCCTCTCGACCGCGCGCACGCCAACACTTTTTTCCGTCCATCTCACCCTGAAGGCGTTCCACGACCTCTTCCACCAATATCCATATCTGACGTGGGTGAAGAACACGATGATTGTCTCGGTGTTCAGCACACTCCTCTCGGTCTCGTTCGCGGTCTTTGCCGGTTACAGCCTCTCACGGCTACGCTATCCGGGGCGGAAGTTCTTCGGCAATGCGGTCTTTTTCGTCTACCTCTTCCCGTCGACCCTGCTCTTCATCCCGATCTACATCCTTTGTAGCGATCTCCATCTCGTGAACAATTTGCCCGCCCTGATTGCCATTTACCTGACATTCTCGATCCCGTTCTGTGTCTACATGCTCAAGGCGTATTTCCTCAATATCCCGCGCGAGCTCGAGGACGCCGCGCTCGTGGACGGCGCGACGCGCTGGCAAACGATGATTCGTATCATCCTGCCGCTCGCCACGCCCGGCATCGCCACGGCGGCGATCTATTCGTTTACCCTGGCCTGGAACGAATACCTCTACGCGTTCACCCTACTCAGTGACAACAACTACACCCTCTCGCCGGGGATTACGAAACTGATCTTCGGTGATGTCTTCCTCTGGGGCCAGATCATGGCAGCGGGGGTGATGATGAGTGTGCCGCTTCTTGTCCTCTATTTCGTCGCGCAACGATACATCGTCGCGGGCCTCGCGGCGGGCGCGGTGAAGGGATAGGAGGTTCAGCAGTACGCAGTCATGAGAGGCAAACGAACCCTCGGACTCTCGGTCAACAAGGAGTCGATTGGCTAACGTACACTGGTAGCGGCCTGGTATTGAGAGTCATCTCCTGACCCACTTTCCCGCCATGACACAGAATCGGCAGCAAATTCTTGTGGTACAACCGGATCGCCGCTTTTCCCGTGGACTGGCTGCCATGCCGCACGCCGAACAACGGATTCGCTGTATGCTCCACGGTGAGACGACGCAGCATCCCCCGTTTCTCGATGCTGACCACCTCCTCACGTGGTTGGCGGGAGTGGGGCGAGGGCGCCGCCATCAATGCGAGCGTGTCGGCGATTCCGGCGGGAGAGAGATCATGAGCAATATGCGCGAGCCGATCTAGTTAGTGCTCGGATAGCGAGTATGGCAAGCAGATGTTCCCGCATTGCCGTTAGCCGAGAAGCGCCGTTTGTTGCAGTCGTTCGCGCCGAGGCTTGTGATGAACGATCATTAACTATAAGACTTCCTCCTCCCCCGTCGCCACCCTCCCCTATCCCCGTTGCGTCACGCGCGTGAAGCGTGGTAGCACATCCGAGAGGAAGAGGTCCAGTCCCTCCCCACCGGGGAAGTCCATGAATGAGAGCTGCACATGCTGCACGCCGAGCGCCGCGAACTCCTCCAACTTGTGCGCCACCTCATCCGGGGCGCCATTGAGCACGCAGAGTTCGCCCCGGTGGCTAAAAGGCTGATTCCGCACGACGGCGTGCGGATCGCGCGACAGGCTGACGGTGGCGAAGTAGGTCGGTACGATCTCCGCCGGGTCACGACCGATCGCGCGGCAGTGGTCGTGGAGGACGGCCAACTTGCGCCCATATTCGGCGGGTGAGTAGTAATCCGCGTTCCACCAGTCCGCATGCCGCGCCACGACGCGCAACGTCCGCTGCTCCCCCGCCCCGCCGATCATCAGGATGGGCGCGGGATCGGGGCGCGGTTCGCACTGCGCCTGGGTCACTGCATAGTGCGCGCCGGTAACGGTGGCCGGGGCATTCGTCCACAGCGCGTGGATAATCTGCACCGCCTCATCGAGTTGGGCGATCCGGACGGAGGCGGGCGGGTAGGGGTAGCCATAGGCGCGATACTCGTCCTCCTTCCATCCCGCCCCGATGCCGAGGATGAACTGACCACCGGTGAGAAATTGCAGGGTCGCCGCGATCTTCGCAGTCAGCGCGGGATTGCGAAAACTCTGACCGAGGACGAGCGTGCCGAAGCGCACACCGGGAGCGCGCCCCGCCGAATGGGCGAGCAGGGCGAAGCATTCCATGAGCGGGATGTCATCGAACTGCAAATGGTCTACCACCCATGCCGACAGGTCGTGCGCCGCGCAGTCCGCGAGGATACGGTCATTCATCGCGACCATGTCCGCCAAAGAACCACCACGCGCGGTCACCCGGAGCACAAGCCCGAAGTCCAATGCCGCCATCTTTCTCTCCCCCACATTGATGCATCGTTCATCATTGTCCGATGCGTATGCATACACCCGACTACCGCAAGCCCACTCGCAGGGGTATCGAGTCGGGTGGGAGCGCCGCTCCCCTGCCTGTGGGGGCCTGCACACGCAACGACTGTCCGTGTCCGCCGAAGGGCGGTGGCGCGTGCGAAGATCCCCGACCCCGTCGTACGCCCGTGATCGCTTTTCTCGTCGCGAGGAGCACAGCGATTCTTCCTCGTCGGCTCGCCGGCTATCCGACTCCCGGCAATGCGACCCGGTAGAAGCGCGCCGCACTGCCGCTGAACAGCAACGCCTTCTCCGTCGCGCTTGCCCCCTGCGTCAGCCGCTTGCAGGCGTTCCAGTAGACCGCGTAACTGAAGGACTCCTTATCCACCGGGAAGTTGCTCTCGAACATACATCGTTCAGCACCGAATGCCGCGATGCAGGTCTCGAAGTATGGACGCGACGCGGTGGCGAGCAATTCCGATGAGGGCGGCTCCGGCTGCTCGTGGAAGCCGAGGCCGGTGAGCGGCATCCCCAACCCACCCAGTTTGACCGACACGTTCGGGCAGGTCGCCAGCTCGCGGATGCTGGCGGACCACTCGGCGAGCATCGCATCGCGCCTCCCCGCGTAGGCGCCAATCCCCAGTGGACCGCCGACGTGGTTCAGCACGATTGGCGTCTCGGGGAAGGCGCGCGCCAACGCGGTCAGTTCCGGGATCTGCGGGTGGTACAGCCAGGCGTCGAAGGAGAGGCCAAGCGGCGCCAACGCGGCGAAGCCCGCGCGGAAATCCGCGTCGGCGAGCAGTCCTGGCCGCGGCGCGTTGGCCGGGCGGGGCGCCGAAGCGTCCCAGGCATTGGTATGGCGGATGCCACGGAAGCGGCCTCCGCCGGCACGCAGATGCGCCTCCAATACCTCTCGCACGGGCGCACCGAGCGTCAGGTCAGCATGACCGACGATCCCGGCACAGACGCGCGTCGGGCCGTAGCCGCCGCTCGCGCTCATGGCCGCGACACCGTTGACGAACTCAGTCTCGCCGACCGGGCGGAGCGGTTCGGGGCCATCGGCGCGGTGCATCGCTCGGCACTGGAGGAAGACGGTGGCGATGATGCGGTGGCCGCTGTTGAGATCGGCGAGCAGCTCGTCGAGTAAATAGCGCCAGCCGGGGCGGTCCCACAGGTGGTGATGGGGATCAACGATGGGCAGATCGGGATCGAGGATCTCCTCGCTTCGGCGGTCCAGCCAATCCTGGCGCACGGGAGAGCCAGTGGGCGCGGTCGGGGTACTCATGGGAACCTCCTCCTGTTTGCTGTGTCGGCTGTCCCCGTGTGGCGAACCGCAGGCGCAGCGATGCGGGTCAGAACACCAAACGCATGAAGCGGTAAACATCCCAGGCATACTGCCGGGCAGGAGTAGGCATGGGCACGGATTCCTTACGGGTTCCAGCGGCGAATCTCTTCCGGGCTACGCGTGCGGTATTCGTACGCCTCCACCGGATAGGGCGCGTGCGCGGCTACTGCGTCGAGGTCAAGTTCCACCCCGAGGCCGGGCGCGGTCGGCAACGGGATGTAGCCCCCTTCCTGCTCCACCGCTCCCGGCGCCACTGCGTGACGCGGCGCCGTGTCGCGCGGCATGTACTCCAGGAACAAGAAATTCGGCGCCGTCGCCATCACATGCACGTTCGCCATCTGCACGATTGGGCCGACCGAACCCGCATGCGGCGCGATGCGCACCCCGGCCGCCTCGGCAATCGCCGCGATCTTCTTCAACTCCGTGATGCCGCCCAGCCGCGTCGTCTCCGGCTGCACGAGCGCCACCGCGCCAGACTTGATGAGGTCGTACATTGCCCATTTGCTGGCGAGCCGCTCTCCCGCCGCCAGCGGTACCGTCACCTTCGCGGCGACGGCGGCAAGGGCGTCCGTGTCGTCCGGGTGCGTCGGCTCCTCGAAGAAGGCGGGGCGATACCGCTCCGCGTCATGGGCGATGCGCACCGCCGCATGGACGGTAAACTCGCCGTGCCCATGCAGGCCGATCTCAATCGTGTCGCCCACGGCGGCGCGTAACTCACCGAGGGTTTGTGCGGAGGGATGGCACTTGAACGCCGTGAATCCTTCGGCAACCAGTTCCTGCGCTAACGCCGGCGTGCTCGCGTGGCCGTAGACGCGCACGCGGTCGCGCACTGCCCCGCCGAGCAACTCGTACACCGGCACGTCCAATGCCTTACCCTTGATGTCCCACAGCGCAATATCAATCGCACTCTGCACACCGCCGCGCACCGCCCCGGTCTGACCGTGGCTGTGCAATGTGTCGTAGATCTTCAGCCAGAGCCGCTCGGCGTGGAAAGGGTCTTCGCCGATCAGGAGCGGCGCGATCTCCCGCACACCGGTCTCGACGACCTCCGGCCAGCCGCCGCCTTCGCCGTAACCGACGATGCCCGCGTCCGTGTGTACCGCGACGAACAGCCAGTTGCGCCCACGCGGGCGCTCCGCCACTCCTCCGTCATTGGCCCGCACGAGATAGGTCCGGATATCGGTAATCTTCACCTGTACCTCCTCTGACTCGGATCGCCCTGAGGCGTGGCAACGACGGCATTCGACCGAAACGGTAACGCACGGCGATAGCGAGGCTGGTTACTGCGTCCGCCGCACGATGATCCGGAACGTGCGCTGCCCGCTTTTGTCCCGGCATCATACTCTTGATGCTCAAGGGATGTATCGTGACGATTGATGCGACGGGTTGCCAGACCGCGATTGCCCAAACGATGATCGCCCGAGAGGCGGACTACGTCCTCGCGTTGAAGGAGAACCAGGACACGCTCTATCATGAAGCCGTTTGTCTCTTTGCCGATGCCCACGAGACCCGCTTTGTCCATTAAGACGCCGACGCGGCAGAGACGGTGGACGGCGGGCATGGGCGGGGGGAAGTCCGGCGGTATTGGACGATCAGCGATCCGCTGACGCTCGCCTATCTCGATCCCGACGAAGAATGAGTCCAGGGGAAAAGCGGCGATCCGGTTGTACCACAAGGATTCCCTGCCGATGATGCGGGCGCCCTCAGGTCAGTACACCGCCTCGCCAATGAGACGCGCGGTGCATTGATCACCGGCCAGGGCGGTGAAGGGCGCAAGGGAGGTGTGAAAGAGGGCGATTTCCTGTGGGCGACGTTCCATCGTGATCCCGCCATCGTCTGCTGCCGCTCACCCGCTCGTGTACGACCGCGTTATACACGGAGGTCAGGAATTCGCAGTAGACAGCCATCCGTGGCTGCACTACGATGACATCGGTATTGCCGCATAGAGGAACCGGAGAGGAATAACCGATGGCAGCAACAACGACACGCATCACCGAGCAGTATCTCGCCGCCAATCCGCAGTCCCGCGCCTTGCACGAGCGCGCCCGTATGGTGCTGCCCGGCGGCATCGCACACGATGTCCGGCACATCAGCCCCTTCCCCCTGACGATGAGCCACGCGGAGGGCGCGTACAAGTGGGACGTGGACGGCCACAGGTACATTGACTACGTCGTCGGTCACGGCGCGCTCCTCCTCGGCCACAGTCACCCGGAGATCGTCGCGGCGGTGCGGGAGCAGGCCGGGCGGGGGACGCACCTCGGTGCGGGCAACGAATATGAAATCGCCTGGGCGGAGCATGTACAGCGGCTGATCCCGTCCGCCGACCTCGTCAAGTTCACGTCCAGCGGCACTGAGGCGACGATGATGGCCTTTCGCCTCGCGCGCGCCTACACCGGCAAGACAAAAATTCTCAAGTTTGCGGGCCACTTCCACGGCTGGCATGATTACGCCACCATCGCGCAGCAACTGCCGTGGGAGGGGCAGCCGTCCCCCGGCGTCCCGGAAGAAATTCTGTCAACGATTGTCGTCGCGCCGACCAACGATCTCGACTTCACTGAGGCGCGGCTCGCGGAAGGCGACATCGCTGCCGTCATTCTCGAAGCGTCGGGTGCGTCGTGGTCGTCTATCCCGCACCCGGCGGGCTATCTCCAGCGGCTGCGCGCGATGACGGAGAAGTATGGCGTCGTCCTGATCTTCGACGAGGTGATTACGGGCTTCCGCTGGTCGCCCGGCGGTGTTCAGGCGAAAGAGGGCGTCACGCCGGACTTGACGACGATGGCGAAGATTCTCGCCGGTGGGTTGCCGGGTGGCGCGGTGGCCGGTAAAGCGGACATCATGGACTTGCTGACCTTCCGCGACGACCCGGAGTGGAACCGGCACAAGAAGGTTGGGCATCCTGGCACCTACAATGGCAACCCACTCTCCGCCGTCGCGGGCATCACCGCGCTCACCATTCTCTCCGACCCCGCCCAGCAGGAATACGCGGACAGTCTCGCGGCCCGCGTGCGCGCCGGGTTCAACCGCGTGCTATTGCATGAAGAAGTGCCAGGCTTCTGCTATGGCGAATCGAGCGTCTTCCATCTCGTCCTCGGCACACCGCTGCCGGGCGGCACGCCGGATGGCGACCTGCACGCGCCGGAAGGGATCGCCGCCGAGACGCTGAAGCGCGGCATGCCGGGCAATCTTGCCGAGGCGGTGCAATGCAGCATGGCCAATGAGGGGGTTGATGTCTTCCACGGCGGTGGCCTGCTCTCCATCGCGCACACCGAGGCGGACATTGATCGCACGATCGAGGCATTCGACACAACGATCCGCCGGATGATCGCGGAGGAGATGTTCACAGAGCGGTAGCGTAGGCTTCAGCCTGCGGCCCGTTGTGTCACACCGCCGCAAGCTATGATGAAAGCGGGTACCGGGTCAGGGATGCAGGCTGAAGCCGACACGACCGAATAGAAGAAACCGCCTTGCCTGAGGCGGTTTCCCTTTGTGTCATGTCGGAAATTTGCTAGTAGCGGCCACCACGGCCACGGCCGCGATACCAGAAGCCACCGCCGCCGAAGAGCAGAAGCAGCACCACAATGATCACGAGCAGGGTAAGCATATCCATTGCTTTCTCCTTATACTCTTTCGCGATACAGATGTCGTGTTTCCCGATGACTTGGTCGCTTGCACTGCAACGGTTAAAGTAGGGTCGTATCACGACATGTCTAACGCGAAAGAGTATTACTGCCGCCGCCCCGCGAACGTGCGGGGTGACTTTCTGGCTATGGCGAAAGCAAGGAGCGTGCCAGGGAGAAAATGCTAGGAGTTACGCAGTTGGGAAGATTTTCTTTGGTGGAGCAGGCTGAAGTGCGTAAGCCCAAGGTTTATGAAGATTGCACCTGATTTATCTGATTTGCTCTGCCAACTCTAAAATAATCCCCTCCGGGCCACGAATGTAGCATAATTTATAAGCGTTTTCGTAGTTTACTATCTCACCAAAAAGTTCCACACCTTTCTTTTTCAATCTGGCAACAACGGCTTCAATATCTTCAACAGCAAAGCAAATATGCCGAATACCTAGAGTATTTGCCAAAGGACGCTGCATGCCATTTCCATCCGATGGCGTGTAAAATTTTACTAGTTCTATATTCGCCTCACCGTCTGGCGTTCGCAACATTACGATTTCCTCTTTAACGTCATGAAGCCCTATTATCCGCTCCACCCACTCGCCTTCCACTTTTCCTTCCCCCAGCATTTCAAGGCCAAAGTCAAGAAAAAACGCTTTCGCGGCAGGAAGATCATTGACGATTATACCCACATGATCTATTCGATGGATCTTCATATCTCATACCTCCTACTCTACTCGCTCTCGACCCCCGCGCTCAACTGCGTAAGTCCTAAATGCAATGAGAGCAAGCACTCTGCCTGCTCTCAGATACAAATCGGACCGTTCCCCTCTCCATCGCCGTACGAAACTCTCTCCCCATGATCCTGGGGCGATGGCTCCGTACGAGAGGAGCCGGGGTGAGGAATTGTCTAGTCCCCGTCGCCCGCTGCGGTGGCAAGTGAGCGGACGCCGACCGGCGTGCGCCACGCCTCGTACGCGTCGGTCTTGCCCCGGACGACATCATTGAAGAGGGCATCGAGTCGCTGTGTGATCGGGCCGATCGCGCCGGAGCCGATCTGGTGATGATCAATCATCGTCACGGGCGTCACTTCCGCCGCCGTACCGGCGAAGAAGACCTCGTCCGCGATGTAGAGTTCCGTCCGATCCACCATCCGCTCCTGGACTTCGAGGCCGAACGATTCGCGGCACAGCACGATAAAGGCGTCCCGCGTGATGCTCTCCAGAATGCCGCTCGTCAGATCGGGCGTGACGACGACGTTATCGCGGATGAAGAAGAGGCATGCGCCGGGGCCTTCCGTGACGTGGCCGGACGGGTTGAGGATGATCGCGGTATCGTAGCCATTCAGGCGGGCCTCGGTGCTCGCCAGTTGGCTGTTCCGGTAGTTGGAGAGATTCTTGACGCGCGGCGGCATCACGTCTTCGCTGATGCGACGGTAAGACGAGACACCGGCGGTCTGGCTCATCCCGGTCGTCAAGTGCGACGGATTCGGGTTCGTCGTGATGAGGATGTCGGTGTCGCCACCGCTGCGGAAGCCAGCGCGTGTCGAACTGCCGAAATACGCGAGCGGGCGGATATAGGTGTCGCCCTGGCAGTCGTTCTCCCGTGCCAGCGTGAGGCATGCCTCAATCAACTCGTCGCGGCCCCACTGGGGTTCCATGCGCATCAGTTTCATCGAGCGCATGAAGCGGTCCATATGCTCGGTCAGCCGGAAGATAAAGAGTTCTTCCTTCTCATCGTTCCAGTAACCACGGATACCCTCGAAGACGGCGGCAACCGAAGACCAACCAATCTGCGTGACATGCACCGTCGCGTCTTCCCAGTTCGTCTCCTTGCCATTCCACCAGAGATGCTTTGGATGCTCGGCCATCAGTCATACCCCTCTCACTGTGTGCGCCGTTCTTTCACCGCGCGGCGCGATGCGGTATCCAATGTTGCATCCGCAGCATAGCACACCATCTCCGCTGCCGGAACCCCCAATGTGCGCTTTAAACAGACCAAAGGCACCCAATTGGATGCCTCTGGCTACGAATCGCTGGTATTTCAGGAGATTTGCCGATGAATCGGGGGCTATCTTTTCCCCTTACTTCCCGGGGTCGTGCTTGCTGTCCGCCGTCACATAGACAGAGTCCCACAAGCGGCCAAAGATGTTTGTGTTGTAGAGCGTGTAGCCCTGCTTATTCTTCGGGAAGCCCGTCGCGTACGGCTTGATCGCCAGGTTGTCCGTCCGCCAGTGGATCGGCATGTAGGCGAACTGCGTCTGCATGCGTGTCTCCGCCTGATGGTAGAGGTCCAGCCGCTTCGTCTTATCCGTCTCCGCCGCTGCCTGCGTCGTCAGATTATCGAAGGTCGCATCGGTCCAACTCTGCCGGGCCGCATTCTTGGTGTGAATGCTGAAGGTCTGGTAGTAGTTGTTGTGGGGGTCCGGGTAGTCCTGATACCAGCGGTAGAGCAGGAACTGCAGATCGAGCGCGAAGCGGCGTGCGTTCCAGACCTTCGCTTCCAATGGCTCCAACTGCACGTCCATGTTGATCGAATCCTTCAACTGGCGCGCGATCTCGTCCGGGTAGCCGGAGGGGATGTCGAGGTCGCCGGAGTTATAGGAGAGCGTCACTTTCGGCCAGTTCTTGCCGCCCTCGAACGTCGTTCCCTTCAACGCGGCCAGTGCCGCCGTCTTGTCGAACTTTTGCAGGTTCTTCAACGCATTGTCGTCGTCATCGAAGAAGCCGAAGACGCCGGGAGCCGTCATCGCATAGGCGAGGGTATGAATGCCCTTGCCAACCTGATTGACGAGCCGGTTCTTATCAATCGAGAGGAGGGTCGCCTGGCGCACTTCCAACTTGTCGAACGGCGGGTGGCCGGTATCGGGAACGAGGAAGCGGGTGCCGGGATAGACGTACTGGAAGGTCTGCGACTTGAGGGTGGCGCTGGTCTTGAAGCGATCCACTTCGGTAGCCGGGATGACCTGATAATCCACATCGCCGTTCTCGAAGGGCAGCGTGCTCTTCGTGATGTCCGGGATAATGACGGACGTCACGTACTTCTGGCGGATCGCCTTAGCGTTCCAGTACTTATCGTTGCGGACGAGATCAATCTGCTGATTGTGCTTCCACGCGACGATCTGGAATGAGCCGCTGGCGAGCACAGGGCCACCGGCCTTCGCCGGGTCCGTCCACGAAGAAACGCCCTTGGCGTCCGAGTACTTTTTGATCACGTCTTCTCGCGCGACGACCGTTGCGGTATAGGCAGCGAGGTTCGGAATCAAACCAGCGAACTTGTCACCGGTGATCACGAAGGTCTGGTCATCTACCGCCTTGATGCCGACGGCAGCGGCGAGTTGCGTGAGGTTCGTTGCGTCCGCCTTCGCGCCGGAGAAATCGCTCGCTCCTTTGATGGTGCCATCCCAGAAGGAACCATAGCCATTGGCGGTGCGTGGATCAATCATGCGGAGCGTGGAAAAGGCGAAGTCCTGCGCCTTCATCGGCTGGCCATCGCTCCAGACTGCACCCGTGCGGATCTTGAAGGTGAAGACCGCGCCGCTGTTAGAGAAGGACTCCGCGAGGTCCGGCACGATGTTGAAGTCCTGGTCGTACCGCAAGAGGCCGGACATGTGTTGCGCCACGCCGCCGCAATACAGGTCGCGGTTGAAGTCGTTGTCCACGGGCTCCTGGGTAATGTTCGCGCCGTCAATGAAGACTTTCGTGCTCTCCGGGCCGGTGGCGGCGGCCGGCGCTCCTGCGACGGCAGAACCGACACTGGTTGTGGCGGCCGGGGCAACCGTGGACGCGGCGCTCGATGCGGCCGGAGCCTTGGTTGCGGCGGCGACGGAACTGGCTGCTGCCGTAGTCGGCGCGGTGGTCGCTGCTGCTGCTGCCGGTGCGGTCGTCGGTGCGGTGGTCGCTGCGGCCTTCGTCGCCGCAACGGTTGCTGCGGTCGTCGCAGTCGGGCTAGTCGTCCCGCCGCAGGCGGCAAGCGCGGCGGAACCGGCGACGGCGCTGGCCATCGCGAGGAAGGTGCGGCGTGGCATGCCCGCCCCACGCAATGTGCGTTCGAGATGCGCGAGCATCTCCGGGTCCCGGAGTACCTGCTTCTGATCCCATGTGTCCTGAGAATCCATCTTCCTGCTTCCCTCCATGCTTCGTTCGCGCGCTGCCATTTCCCGATGGCATCGCGCTACACACCAATAGTTACCGAGTACCGATGACGCATGTCACGCGTAGTGTATGACAGTGACGGGCAATCCGTCCAATCACCTCCTCCGTGTGTCAGGGCGGAAGAACCTAACCCCCGGCCCCTTCCCGCGAGGAAGGGGTGACTCAATCGCAATGCCGTAATGTACCCCGAATGCCCCAATCTCAAGAAGGCTCACTCCCCCTTCCTCGCGGGAAGGGGGTTGGGGGGTTAGGTTCTTCCTCAGCCGCCACCCTCCTGTTTTCATGCGTAGTGGCAAGCGACCCAATGGTCGTTCTCACGCGGCGTCAGGAGCGGCACATCGGTTGTGCAGTTTGGCCGCGCCATCGGACAGCGCGTGTGAAATGGGCATCCCGATGGGGGATTCGCCGGGCTGGGTACATCGCCTGTCAGCACCATCCGGTTCCGCGACATCCCCGGAATCGGTACGGGAATCGCCGAAATGAGCGCCTTGGTGTATGGGTGCGACGGGGTCTCGGTGATCGTTTTGCTGTCACCGATCTCCATCATCTTGCCGAGGTACATCACGCCGACGCGATCGGAGATGTGCGCGACGACCGCGAGGTTATGCGCGATGAAGAGGTAGGTGAGGCCAAACTGCCGCTGCAAGTCGCGCAGCAAATTAAGGACTTGCGCCTGAATCGAGACATCGAGCGCGGAGACTGGCTCGTCGCAAATGATCAATTGCGGGTTGGGCGCCAGCGCGCGGGCGATACCGATGCGCTGCCGCTGCCCGCCGGAGAACTCGTGCGGATAGCGGTTGACGAAGTACGAATTCAGCCCGACAACGCGGAGCAGTTCGCGCACCCGCTCCCGCCGTTCCTCCCGCGTCCCGATGCCGATAATATTCAGCGGCTCGGCGATGATCGAGCCAACCGTCATGCGCGGGTCGAGCGAGGCAGCGGGGTCCTGGAAGATCATTTGCAGGCCGCGACGAACCTTTCGCAGTTCGTTGCCGCCAATCCGCGAAATCTCGTGCCCGTCGAACGTGACCGTGCCGCTCGTCGGATCGTAGAGCCGGATGACCGTCTGACCGAGCGTCGTCTTGCCGCAACCGGACTCGCCGACGAGACCGAACGTCTCGCCTTTGCGGATCGAAAACGAGATGCCGTCCACCGCCTTGATCGTCGCGTGCCGACCGAAGCCACCGACATTAAAGTGCTTCTTGATATCATCAACAACGAGGATCGCATCTTGCTCAATTGGCTTCGGCAATGCCTCCAGAACTTCCTGTGCCACCATAATCTCCTTCGGAGGGTAGACGGTAGTTAGTAGACAGAACGGGTCTTGTCCCACCTGACTACCGGCTACTGTCTACTGACTACTCGCTTCAATCGGATGCCAGCATGCCGCAAGATGATTGGGTCCCATTACTTCCAGTTTCGGCGTCTCTTCGCATTGTGCCGTCCGCCGTGGGCAACGCGGCCGGAACCGGCACCCCTTCGGTGGATCGCGCAAGTCCGGCGGCAGCCCGGCAATGGGATGGAGGGGCGCTTTGACATCTTCACCGATGCGTGGCACGGAGTTCATCAGGCCGAGCGTGTACGGGTGCCGCGGGTGGCTGAATAGCTCCCCGACCGGCGCCGTTTCAATGATCTGACCGGCATACATTACGATCACGCGCTGGCACATCTCCGCGACGACGCCGAGATCATGCGTGATGAGGATAATCGCCGTGCCGGTCTCCTCATTCAGTTTGCGCATCAAATCGAGAATTTGCGCCTGAATCGTCACATCGAGCGCAGTCGTTGGCTCGTCCGCGATCAAGAGTTTCGGGTTGCAGGCGAGGGCGATGGCGATCATCACGCGCTGCCGCATGCCACCGGAGTATTGATGCGGATACGAATCGAGGCGTTCCTCCGCGCCGGGGATACCGACCTGCTTCATCAGTTCGACCGCTCGTTGCCGTGCCTCTTCCTTGGACATACCGAGATGCAACATCAGCGGCTCGGTCAGTTGGAAACCGATCGAGAGCACCGGATTGAGCGAGGTCATCGGGTCCTGGAAGATCATCGCCATGTGATGCCCGCGCACTTTGCGCATCTCGGAATCGTCCATGGCGAGGATGTCGTACACTTTGTCGTCCACGCGGAAGGTAATGTGGCCATCCACGATCCGACCGGGCGGGTTCGGCACGAGGCGCATCATCGAGAGCGACGTGACAGACTTGCCGCAGCCGGACTCCCCAACGATGCCGACCGTCTCACCCTCGTCCACCGAGAACGACACGCCATCCACCGCGTAGACGATTCCCGCGCGCGTGAAGAACTGTGTCTTCAGCCCCTCCACCTCAAGGATTGGCTTCTTCCCATTACCGCCCGCGCCACTCGCCGCTATCGCGCGTGATGTCGCCGTTTCAACCACTCTCTACTCCTCACCGGGAATTGAACCGCAGAGACGCAGAAGACGCAGAGAAGAGACGAAAGGGAAACAAAAGAGATTCTCTTTTCCCTCTCTGCGTTCTCTGCTGGGCGCCCTCTGGGCAGCATGCGGTTGATACATCATTAGTTGTTGCCCTTCGGATCGAGGGCGTCGCGCAGGCCGTAACCGAGCATGACGAATGCGAGCATCGTCAGCATGACGCAGACAATCGGGATGATCGCGAGGTGCGGATCGCTGCGCAGAAACTGTTGCCCATCGGCAACCATATCCCCCCATGACGGGTTCGGTGGCCGGATGCCGATGCCGATAAAGGAAAGAAACGCCTCCGCGAAGATCGCGGTCGGAATTGCAAAGGTCGTTGAGACGATCAGCGGGGTCAGCGTATTCGGGAGCAGATGGCGCATGATGATGTATGTCCCTCCCGCTCCTGCCGTGCGCGCCGCTTTGATATAGTCGAGTTCACGCAGCGAGAGTAATTGCCCCCGCGTCAACCGCGCGATCGTCACCCAACTGGTAATGCTGATCGCGAAAACGATATTGAAGATACTCGGACCAAATGCCGCGAGCAGGATGATCGCGATCAACAGCGGCGGCAACGTGTTGAAAAGATCGGTCACGCGCATCAGCCCGGTATCCGTATTGCCGGCGAAATAGCCCGCGACAGCGCCGATAAAGATACCGATCACCAACTGCAAGGCGACCGAGCCGAAGCCGACGATCATCGAGGTGCGTGCGCCGTACACGATCCGGGTGAAGACGTCGCGGCCCACGTTGTCGGTGCCGAACACAAACCAATAATTCGGGCGGGTCCGATAAAAGTCCCCCGGCACCTTTTCCGCGAAGCCGTAGGGTGAGATGAAATTGGCGAAAACGGCGCAGAACAGGACGAGCAGGATAAACGCGAGGCCGAGAACCGCGAGTTTGTTTCTGAAGAGGCGGTAGAGTGCGTCCTTCAACAGGCTGGTTTGCTTGACGCGTTGCTCCTCGATGAGCGGAAGCGCGATGGCAGTCGTGTCGGCGGTCGCCGGTAGGACGGGTATGCCGGGCTGAAGTTCGCTGCGATCAGAGGTTGCCACCCAGAGTCTCCTTCTGCCTATCGGCGACCGACGAAGCGAACGCGCGGATCAATCATGCCGTAGACAACGTCAAAGACGAGCGTCATCACGGTGAGGAATGCCCCAAACAACAGGAAAACCGCCATAATCATTGGGTAATCCCGATTGCTCAGGCTCGTGACGAAATACTTGCCGATACCGGGAATACCGAAGGTCTGCTCGACGACGAAGGTTCCGGTACCGATACCGGCGAAGATCGGGCCAACCAGCGTGATTGCCGGCATCAAGGCATTTTTGAGGACGTGGCGACCGATCACGCGCCGCTCGCCGACGCCCTTCGCGCGGGCCGTCCGAACATAATCGGAACGGATCGCATCGAGCATACTGGCCCGCGTGTAACTGGCAATCGTCGCTAATGGGAGGACCGCGAGTGAAATCACCGGCAGGATGTAATCCCGCGGCGCACCCGACCATGTCGTCTTGAAGCCTAAGTTGATATGGAATGTACCGGGGAGGACGATTACCGTCAGGAACAGTAACAAGAACGCCGCAACGAAGTTCGGCAAACTCGCGCCGAAAATCGCGACCAGCGTGCTGAGATAATCGAGGGGGCCATTTTGATTGACCGCCGCGAGTACGCCAAGCAGGATGCCACCGACGAAGGCAACGAGCGTCGCGATGGCGCCAATCTTCAGGCTGACCGGGAACTGCTCCGCGATAATTTCCTGCACCTTGCGGCTCTTGAAGAAGGTGCTGTACCCGAAATCGCCGTGCAGCACGTTGCCGATCCAGACGACATACTGCACCGGCAACGGCTTATCGAGGCCATACTGATGGTTCAGGTTGGCGACATAACTCGCGCTCGATTTCTCCAATTGGAACGGGCTGCCCGGCGTCGCGTGCATCAGGAAAAAGATGGTGAGAGACATCAAGAGAAGGGTTGGGATCATCCAGAGGATGCGTCCCGCGATATACCTGCCCATGCCGAACCTCCACTTGCACCCTCATACGTTGAAGTCCCGCCCAGGTGTGGGGCGGTCCGTCCGATGGTTGGTCGAATGCTCAAACGGCCATTCGTTGCGTCATTCGTGCGGAATGTAGCATGCCCGTAACGCCGTGTCAATCATATTTTCCGCTACTCGGACCCCGTATCGGGCGGTGACGGCGCGCCCGTGCGGTTCGCGCGTGTCCGCGGCGTCAGATCATGGAGCGTCTCGTGACCATGGAAGCAGCGATCGAGTTCATCAATCATCAATGTGAAGAAGCTCTCGAGCCCCCGGTTCGAGCCGGCGATATGCGGGGTCAGAAAGACGTTTGGCAGGTCCTTGATCGGGCTGTCGGCGGGGATCGGCTCGGGATCAAAGACATCGAGACCGGCAACGATATCGCCCCGCTGGAGACGGCGGATCAGCGCGTCGGGATCGACGATCGCGCCGCGCGAGACATTGACGAAGACCGAGCCGGGCCGCAGCAGATCGAGTTCGCGCTGGCCGATCATCCGGCGTGTCGTGGGGGTGAGCGGCGCGAGGCAGACGACGATGTCCGATTCGGCGAGCACGAAGTCAAGCGAGGTGAGCAGGAAGCCCATGATGTCCGGGACGACCCTGGGCAGGTACGGGTCATGAACGCGGATGTCGCAATGAAACGGCTGGAGATAGGTAATGAGACGGCGGGCGATGTGCCCTCCACCGATCAGGCCGACTTTCTTCCCCTCAAGCCGCGACGGCATCCAGCCGGTCGTCGGTTTCACGTATACCTCGTGCTCGATGATCTTCCGAAAGTGTTCGCCGGCATTCCGTAACGAAATGAGGATGAGCGCCAATGCCCATTCGGAGACCGGGTACGATGAGCCGTGGGTCGTATCGACCGTCCGAATTCCCCGCTCCCAGGCAGCGTCGAGATCAATGCGCTGGGCGAAGCGGTCGCCCTCCAGTTCACCGATGATGCGCAGCCGGGGCGCCCGATCCATCACTGCGGCATCAATCAAGGGGGACCCGTGGCAAACGACGATCCCGTCAGCATCGCCGATCCGGTCGAGGAGGTGTGCCCGCGCCGCCGGTTCAGGGTTAGCGCCAAAACGAGGGCCACCGTCCATCGGTAGCCACTCCCATTCGGCGAACTGGCTGAGACGTTCCCGATCGGCGGGCCGAAAGTAACTGTCGTACACATGCTGATTGAAAACGAGGAGCGCCTTCGGACGATCCGTACTCATGGGCAACCTCCAATGGGGGAATAATCAGTCTGGACCGATCCTGAGATGTCGTGTCACACCGCAGCGGCTCGAACGGCTGGCAAGACGCGCTCCGCAAAGAGCGTCATTCCCTCGTCGCTCGGTGCATCGAGAAACCAGAGCATGAAATGCGCAATGCCCGCGTCAATGTACTCCTGAATTCGCTGCCGCACTTCCTCCGCCGTGCCAATGATCGCGACTCTGTGCATGTCCGGTATCACGTCTGTCTCACCGGCGAGGAAGGCGCGGAGTGCCGGGGCGAGCGGTTGCCCCGACGGATCGAGATCGGCGATGGTCTGGAGACGCTGGCGCAGCGCCGCTCGATCGGGCGCGATCAAGATTTGCATTTCCAGGCTTTTTTCCAACTCATCGGCGGAGCGGCCCACTTCGGCGCACGCCGCCGACAGGGCACGGATGTGTTCCCGCACCTGCTGCACGGACACGGGGGTGGTGTTCCAGCCCTGCCCGTAGCGTGCGCAGGCGCGGAGCATCGCCGGATTCACACCCCCGAACCAGATCGGCGGGTGCGGCTGCTGCACGGGGCCGGGATTGCAGACCGCGCCGTCCAGGCGATAGTGGGCGCCCGCGAAGGTGACGGCTTCTCGCGACTCCCAGAGGGCGAGCGTGAGTGCCAGACCTTCCACCATCCGTGCCACGCGCGTCTCACTATCGTCGTCCCACGGCAGTCCGTATGCCAGGTATTCATCGCGCTGGTTGCCGCAGTCAAGGAAATAGACGAAGCGCCCGTTGCTGATCTGATCCAGCGTCGCAACCATCTTGGCGACGAGCGCCGGTGGCCGGAAAAAATGCGTCTGATGAATCAGACCGAGTGTCACGCGGGCCGTGCTTCCGGCGAGCGCCGCGAGCACGGTCCATCCTTCCAGGATCGCGTTCTCTTCTCCGCGCATTAGATGATCGGCCACCCAGACGGAGTCGTACCCCAATGCCTCGGCCTGCCGTGCCAGAGTCATCGTCTGCGCGGTATCGAGGGCGCGGTATGAAGGGGTGCGGAACAGGTGGAGGCCGGGAGCGGCGAAGATCGGGACACAGAAACCGAACTGGACGCGCGGCATGTGAATTCTCCCGCGCCGCGTCTCGGTGTGCGTTCGCCGAGATGCGGCGCCATTATTCAGGCGCCTATTTTCGACGCCTCAATCTCGCTGAAGTAGGACGATTCCTCACCCTGCATGAAGCGGGCAATGAAGACCGTGCCGCCGGAGCGCTCGGATTCGAGGAAGCCATAGACCACCGCGAGCGCCCGCAGCCCTTCGATCCCCGTCACCTCTGGCGCGCGATCCGTGGCAATCGCGTCGGCGAAATCGGCCAGTTCGATCGCCAGTAAGTTCGCGTCAATGTCGTTAAATGCCATGCTGTAGGAAGAGAGCCGGTCGCTGCCAAAGAGCGCTGCGGTCGTCGCGTCGAGCCGGAAGTCCGGGACGAGACCCAGGTGGTCCGATTCTGGTATCGCTTCGTCCCTGCCGTTGCGACGCACCATCAGACCGAGGGGCTGGCCCGACCGATCGCGCGGAATCGAGAGCGAACCTTTGGTCCCATAGAGGGTGCGTGTGAAGTGCGTCTCGCCCCGTCCGGCCCGATTCATCATCCAGTTGGCGATCGCACCGCTCGCGAAGCGGGCGACACCGACCGAAAGGTCCTCCGCATCAACGGGATGCCAGAGACCGTCCGTGTCGACGCGCTGATTGTCAATTTGGTCGCTCATGCCCATCACGCGCTCGATCGGGCCGAGGTAGAATTCGAGCAGGTCGGTGTAGTGGATGCCCATATCGACGATGATGCCGCCGGATTGCCGCTGGTGGCGCCACGGGGTAATGTTGACCCGCTCCCCCGCGCCGGAGGTGGACTGCACGGCGAGGAAGACACGGCCGAGGACGTCCGCCTCGATGATTGCCTTCACCAGCCGGTTAATCGGGTCCCGGCGGTAGTTCTCGGCCACCGCGAGTTTTTGGCCGGTCCGTTCAGCCGCCTGAATCAGTTCCAGACTCTGGCGAACGGTGAGGGCTATCGGCTTCTCGACCATCACATGCACGCCCGCTTCCAGCGCTTCGACGCCGATCGCGGCGTGCAAATGTGGCGGCGTTGTCACGATGATCGCATCGAGATCGGGCAGCGCCTGACGCAGTTCCCCGAACGACGCGAAGATCTGCGGCTCCTCGCCGAGCAGTTCCGCCGCGCGGTCGCGCGCCAGCGCCGCGTTGGCGCGATCAATGTCGCAGACGGCGACTAGGGCGATGTCGGCGCGGCCTATCTCCTGTAATTTCCGAAAGCCAACGATGTGACGGCGTCCCATGCCACCGCAGCCAAAGAGTGCTACCTTCAACGTCATCCGTGCAACTCCTATCGAATCCCGTACCCAAGGTCAGTGAGATACGCGGCGTTGATCCGCGCGCTCTCGGCGGGGGAGTGATCGCTGCAGCTGTTCTCGATCACCACCCAGCCCGCGAATCCCCGGTCATCGAGGTCACGCAGGAGGGTGGGGAAATCAATGCCGATGGTTCCCCGGCCGAGTTCAACGAATTTGCCGCGCGCCCAATCCTTCAGATGAATGTAGCCGATGCGGTCCCAGAAGCGGTGGAATGTCTCTAACGGATCCTCATCAACGAGCGCGATGTGGGACGCATCCAGACATAATCGGAGGGCCTGCGTGCCATCGAGCAGCCGATCAACTTCTTCCGATGTCTCGACCGTCCAACCCGTGTGCGGGTGGTAGGAGACCGCCACGCCCTGGCGCGCCGCGTAGACGGCCAGTTCCTCGAAGCGCTGGGAGAGTTCGGCGTATTCTGCGGCGTTCGGCGACCGCCAGCGCAATCGCTGCCCGCCGCCGATGCCGTATGCCGTCGCACCGATTTCGGTGGCATAGTCGAGCCGACGCTTCTGGATGGTGCGCTGCCGTTCGTCCACCGGCAATGTGACGGAGCCGAACAGCGTCGCGACCTGAAGACCGTTGAGATGCTCCTTCAGCATTGTTGGCGGTCCAAGCCAGTCGAGCGAGTGCTGATATAACTCGACCGCCCCCCACCCGGTCTCCTGAATCTGGCCCAGTGTCGCCGGGAGGTCACAGGTATTTCCCCAGTTAATCGTGCTATACGCGAAACGCAGCATTCCAGGTCCTTTCTTCGCGCGCTCACCCCTTCAGGCCACTCGATGCAATACCCTGGATGATCCACTTCTGCGCCACGACCCATAGGATGAGTAGTGGCAGGATGGAGAGGGCAACGGCAGCCATCATGACGGCGCGGTCCTCCCCTGCCGAACCACTGAGGTCCGCAATCGCCATCGGTAATACCTTCATCTGCGGAGTGCGAACAACGATCAGCGGCCACAGGTACAGCTTCCAGGCGTTGAGGAAGGTGAGAATGCCGTATGCGCTCAGCACGGGGCGACTGAGTGGCAGGGTGAGTCGCCAGAATTGCTGCCAGTAGTTGGCGCCATCGAGGCGGGCTGCCTCGTAGTATTCGTCCGGGATACGCAGGAAGAATTGGCGAAAGAGGAAGGTGCCGAACGCGCCATGAGCAATCACGGGCGCGATGATCCCCTGGTACGTATCCACCCAGCCGAGATGGACAATCACGATGTAGGACGGAATGAGTGTAACCTGCGACGGGATCAGAATCGTCCCCAGATAGAGGAGGAAGATCTGGTCCCGGAAGGGGAAGCGCAATCGGGCAAACGCGAAACCGCCCATCGTCGTCACGAGGCCCTGGATGAGGACGATGCTGCACGCGACGATCACGGAGTTCAGGAAGACACGTGGATTGATTACATGGAGCGCGTCGGGGTAGTTGCTCCACTTGATCGGATGCGGGATCCACTCCGGCGGATACGCGAAGACCTTCGATAAGGGCTTCAGCGAGGTCGAAACCATCCAGAGGAAGGGGACGAGATTGACCAGCGCGGCAGCAATCAGAATCAGAAGCAGGAGCGTGCCGATCATCGGGTTGCGGGTCACACGGCGGAACATTAGTAATGGACCCACTTTCTCTGGATGCGCCAGTTCACCAGCGTGAAGACGAAGACGACGAGGAAGAGGAGATACGATTGTGCCGAGGCGTAGCCGAATTGGAAAAACTGAAACGCGTTCTCGTAGATATTGTAGATAAACGTATTGGTCGCGTTGAGCGGGCCGCCCTGCGTCATGACGTTGACGATGTCGAAGGAGCCGAACAGAACATGCACGATTGTCGTGAGCACGACGAAAAACGTCGTTGGGGTGATGAGCGGTATCGTGATGCTGCGGAATTGCTGCCACCCGGAGGCGCCATCAATCTCTGCCGCTTCGTACAGGTCCCTGGGGATCTCTTGCAGGCCCGCGAGATACAGAATGGTGTTGAACGGCAGCGCCATCCAGATTGTCACGACGATCAATGATGGCATGGCCCAGGTGGTGTTGTAGAGCCAGTCGTGCGGCGAGACGCCGAAACGGGTCACAAGGTAGTTCACCAACCCGTTGTCTTTGGCGTATAACCATCGCCAGACAGCCGCTGCTGCCACCGGTGACGTCACAAGAGGCAGGAAGTAAATCCCGCGCCAAAAGGAGGTGAACCGCGTCACCGCGTTGAGCAGAATCGCGCTCAACAGAGAGAGGGCGACAATCGGGACGGCGCTGCCGAAGAGATAGTAGAGTGAGTTCCGGGCGAGTTGCGAAGTCAAGGGGTCATGGAAAAAATGCACGTAGTTGGTGAAACCAATGAAATGGGGCGTGCCGATGATATTCCACTTGAAGAAACTCATGTAGAGGCCATAGAAGACGGGAAACGCCATGAATATCAGAAAAAGCGCGAGATTTGGTCCGAGGAAGAGCAGCACCCACGGCCAGTCATAGCGCCTGAGTTTCCTCGCTCTCCGCGCGCCCTTCTCAACTGCGGTGTCGCTGTGGAGAGACATGTCCGTCTGCACGATCATCCCCCGGTGCGTAGTGAGAATTTCCCTCGTCGTGCCGCATAATGCGTGTGCAATGTGTGCTTCGCGAAGGGGAGGGAGCACTTGCGGATACCCCCTCCCTGCGCCCTATGCCTGGAGCGAGGCGGTGGCCTGCACCGCCATGTTCTTGACCGCTTGCTCCGGCGTCGTCTTGCCAAGCAGGACCGCGTCTACGCCGTCCGTCATCGCCTTCAGGAATGGCCCTGTGCTGTAGAAGGGTAGCGACGGCGGCAGCATCGCGGTCTGTGTCGCGCTGACGAAGATGTCGTTGTTCGCCGGTGGTGGCGGGAGGTTCCGCCAGGCAGCATCGTTATAGAAGGTTTTGATCGGCGGCACGACGAGGTACGACTGCATGAAGACCTGCAAACCCTTCGTGAACAGGTATTGCATGAAGTCCCACGCGGCGTCCGGGTTCTTCACCTTCGAACCGATCGCATATCCCGTCGTCCCCATCCCGGACTTGCGATCCACTGTTCCCTTCGGGATGAGCGCGACATCCCAATCGTCCTTCAGTTGGGCGCGGGCGTTCGGCGTCAGCGACCGCACGGCGGGAGCCATCGCCGCTTTGCCGTTCATGAAGGGGACGTTCGGCCCGCCCATCGTCGTCTGCACGGAGGGCGGCACGAACGAACCGTTCTTCAGGCCCGTGAAGATGTAGTTCCAGCCGCGGATTCCTTCGGGCGAATCGAAGATCGCCTTTTTGCCGTCGTCCGAAAGGATTTTCGCGCCTTCCGCGACGACGATCGGCACCCAGATAGACCACGTCGTGTAGTTCGCCGTGAAGCCGTATTGGGTAATCGTGCCGTCCGGCGCTTTTTTCGTCAGTTGCTGCGACGCGGTCAGGAGGTCATTCATCGTCCAGGTGGAATCGGGATATTTCACTTTGGCTTCATCGAAGAGGCGCTTGTTGTAGTACAGGACGACGACATCGGCGGCACGCGGCAGGAAGCCGATCTTGCCCTGATAGTCCGCCAGTCCGAGGAACTGCGGGTCGAAGTCGTCCAACTTGAAGCCGGTTTTCGCGGCGAGCGGCTTGAGGTCCGCGATGAGACCGTTCTGGAAGAACGGCTTGTTGTAGACATCGTTGCATGTGAACACATCCGGCAGCGTCCCGCCCGAAATATCGGTCAGGAGCTTCTGATCGTAGGTTGCCTGGTCGTAGCCGAGCACCGCGACGTCGGCATTCGGGCGGTCGGCCTTGTAGAGATCAACCACTTTCTGCATCAAGTCAACCTCGGCAGGGGTATTATTCTTGATGGCGACCGTCAACTTGAATTTGGTATTCGCGGGGATTGCCGGTGCGGCAGTCGCGATTACTCCGGTTGTCGAGGCGGCAGCCGCCGTGCTCCCTGCCGCGACAGAGGCGCTTCCGGTCGTGGTCGTCGTGCTGGCCGCGCTCGCTGCCGCTGTCGCCGGTGCAGTCGTCGCCTTCGCCGCTGTGGTCGAGGTGACGGTCGTGGCGGTTGATGCGGTTCCACTTCCACAGGCCGCGAGAATCGCCGCGCCCGCAGTAGACGCGACTCCCACGAGGAAATGTCGTCGATTCAGGCGTATCTCCCGTTGCATACTGAGCCTCCTCCATCGCTGTTGTTGCTGACGCATCAGGGTCTCTCCCCCTCCCGCTATACACTCCCCCTTCCGTGCGCCCCCTTTTCTCTCGTCATACGGCCGGGCCGCGCGACTATCCGCGCCTCGCCCGGATTCCCTTCTCACACGATAGCGACGTTGCGAGTGGATGCCGTTGGTTCGCTTATTCCTCCGCGCCTCCCGCCGCTCGGAGACCTGCCCCGACAAGAGGGGGGTTCTCTTGCTCCGCCAATGCGGCCAGCACCCAGCCGGCAATCTCCTCGATGTGCCGACGCATCGCTGCTTCTGCGGCAAGCGCATCTCCGGCGACAAGCGCCGCGAATATCGGTGCGTGGCGCTCCGCCAGGTCCGGTAACGAACGGGTACTGAACGTGAGTGTGACGATTGTCGTCATGGGGAGATTCATGTTCTGCCAGAACCGACTGAGCCAGCTATTTCCCGAATGGAGGACAATCGCTTCATGGAAGGCGTCGTCGGCCTCCATGTATGCATGCCGATCGCCGATCGCGGCCATCTGCCGGATATGCGCGAAGAGACCACTCAGGCGCTGGATGAAGTCGGCATCCACGCGCTCCGCAGCGGAGCGTGCGGCGAGGCCCTCAAGCGCGGCGCGAACCGGGTAGATACCGACAAGGTCTTCGGGCGAGAAGCGGCGCACGCGGGCGCCGCGAAAAGGCTCGGAGACGACGAAGCCGAAGAGGTCGAGGTCGCGCAGGGCCTCACGGACCGGTCCTTGACTGATGCCCAATTCCTGTGCGAGGCGCGTCTCGATAATCCGTTCATCAGGCTGCAATCGCCCGCTGAGAATCGCGCCGATGAGATATTCCTTCACATCCTCACGAAAGACGCGCCGGGCAATGGGACGGGTATTTGGAGCCACGGAACACCTCATCGTGATCTATGCTCGATTATCGACGACTGATAATCGATTATCTATGAAAATCACCGTTTGTCAAGGCGCCGCGCCTGCCGCTCCATCGTAATCGGCTCCCCTTGTGCGATCGTGGCATGTTTGTTATGGTGCATGCCGGGCTGCGATCTGTACGTACAGTTCAGCATCGCGCGCTTTAGAATGACGGGGTCGCCGTCGGGACACTGGGACATGAGGTGAGGGGGTAATGATGGCTCAGGATGAGCATAATCGGAAACAGGTTATGCGCCGATACGCGTGCAATGTCTACCGCCTTCGACAATTCCGGCGATGCGTTGTCCGCAGTGGCGCGAGTGGCTTGCTTTTCTTGCTTATACTTCTCGCAGCGCAGAGTGTCGCAGCGGCGGGGACGCCCGGCGCGAGCCAGCCCGTACCGGCGACGCAGCCGACAATACCGCCAACGATCCCAACGACCCCGACCGAGACCGCACAAGTGGCGCCGACCACCGTACCATCGTCCGGTATGGTGGGACGGCTCAATCCCCCCGCATCGCCGCCGACACCTCCTCAGGAGCAGGTGACGCCATCGTCGCCAACGCCACCTGGCACGGTGAGTACCATGCCGCTACAATCGCCGACAGTGGAAATGCCACCAACGACGGCGACATCCGGCGCGGCCTCTCCCACAGTCCAGGCGCCAACCGTGCCGCCGACCGCGACACGTCCCGCAGAGACGCAGACGCCGATTCCGACTGCGACGAGCCAACCGACAACCACACCGACGGGCACGCCGACCGGCACACCGGTTGTCACGCCAAGCCCGGAGGAGATCGTGGCGCTCGCACACCTTGTGCTGCGCGACGATCCGGGCATCGGTGGGAACATGGCAATCGTTCACGCCGCTGCCCGCCACTTCGGGGAGCAGAATCGGCCGGACGGCGTCTCGTGGGCCGGATGGTGCGAGATGTACATCAGCAATGTGATGGATGAGGCGGGCATCGCCCATTCGCGCTACGCGACCGCCCTGCTCGACGCGATCAGCGGGCCGCTCTATCGCGGGCGTGCGCCGGCGGGAAGCGTCGTCTACTTCGATCAACGCGCCAATCCGAACGGGCACGTCGGCATCGCTCTGGGAGATGGCACGATGCTCTCCGCACTCGATACCGGCATCGTCCGTAGCGCCTACGAGAATTGGCCCTCGTATCTCGGCTGGCGCCCGTATGGCACGACGGCCCCGCCCGATGATACCGCAGTAATCGCCCCGCTCCTGACCGATACCGAGAGCGACTTTCCCCGTATGCCCGCATGGCCGTAGGGCGAGTTCGGGTTCGAGGTTCGAGGTTCGAAGAAGGGACATTCTCTTCTCCGAATCCCGAACTCCGAACTTCTGTCTGGTATAGTATGGCGCGGAACTTGCGTGCGAATGACTGGCTTGTCCGATCTGGACCAGGTTCGCACAGTATCAGGAGGGCACGGTACAGTGTCGTATTGCGCCACCAGCGATCAACGACGTGCATCACGATACGATCGGCAGTGGCTGATCGTTCCGGCGCCTTCACGGCAGAGCATTCCTCCAGCCGGAAGGTTCTATGACGGTTAGTATTGTCGAAAAGCGTCGGGCTGCAATCCTCACACTGGGCGCGGAGACGAGTGCATCAGCGATTGCACTCACGCTCGCGGCGGGTGGCGCGGCGCTTTTCGGCGTTCTGTTTGTTCTCGCCTCCATCACGGCGGATTGGCCAATTGGTCCTTCCGCCGTTCCGCCATACGAGCAGATTACGCGCAATGCCCAACTCTTTCACGAAATTTTCCCGGCGACCGCCGCCTTCCCACCTGAGCAACTGGCGCTCGTTGGCTGGTGCTGTGTCGTCGGTTTATGGCTCATTTATCTGCCCCTGATCTGGAAACTACGCGGACAGGTGATTGACCACCGCATCGTTGTTGGCGGCGCGGTCATTCTCGGGCTAATGGCGTTAATCGTCCCACCGCTTTTTTCAACCGATCCTTTCTCCTACGCGATGTATGCGCGTTTCGAGACGATTTACCATGCGAACCCCTATCTCTCGACCGCGCAGAGTGTGGCGCCGGGAGATGCGCTCATCCCCTATCTCTATTGGCGGGATATTCCCTCACCGTATGGCCCATTGTGGACACTCCTTTCGCAGGCGATTGCGCTCGGAGGGGATACCTCCCCGCTCGAACTGATTCTCCGTTTCAAAGTGGTGGCGCTCGTCTTCACGACCCTCGATGGCTGGATGATCTACTCCTTCGTGCGCCAACGGTGGCCGGAGCAGGCGGGGTGGTACTATCTCGCCTTCGCGTGGAACCCGATGGTGCTGATCGAGGGCGTCGTGATCGGGCATAACGATGTACTGATTCTGGCGGTAATGCTCGGTAGCGCGCTCCTCCTCGCGCGTCGCCGCCCGATGTTGACGATTGCAGGGCTGGCCGCCTCCGCGCTGATTAAGTACTCGACCCTGCCGGTGGTTGGGTTAAGCGGCCTGCGCCTTCTGCTCCGCACGCCGGTTCGGGCGCGCTGGTGGCTGGCGCTCCGGCTGGCAGGCGTGACGGTCGCTCTGGCGGTCTGCGCGTTCATCCCCTACTGGGCCGGGTACCGAAGCATGATGAGCACGGTCAACGAGCCGGGTCGGGGCGTGAATAACCTCGTCGCGAAGGGGATCGGTGGGGCGCTCTGGCTGCTGACCGGCGGACGCCTCTCGACGCACACGCCCACCGTGATTGTCGCCATCACGGCGCTGATGTTCGCCATCTGGCAGGTGCGGGAGATCTGGCGTTCCCGCCTCACGCTTGAGGCATGGACGATTCACGCGGAACTGGCGGCATGGGCGGATTCACTCGCTGTCTTCCTCATCCTCTGGCCGCGCATCCGGACGTGGTACTTCCTTGTTCCGCTCGGCCTCTCGCTCGCCGCCGGTCGCGCCCCGCGCCGTTTCTCCTTCTGGTTCCTGATCGGCCTGATAATCTATTCGTATCTCTCCTATTTCCGATAGGATTACAGCAGCATAATTCATAATGACTGAGTCGCTGATTCCCGGTGGCAGGCTTCCAGCCTGAATGGTCTACAGGCTGGAAG